>NZ_JAUBVF010000042.1:18630-31283 GCF_036705685.1 Microcoleus sp. AT3-A2 | reverse complement strand
GACATCAGCTTCCTCGGCTCGCTCACCAATCTGACAACACTGAATCTCAGCAACAATAGAATTACCGACTACAGCTTCCTCGGCTCGCTCACCAATCTGACAACACTGAATCTCAACAACAATCAAATTACCGACTACAGCTTCCTCGGCTCGCTCACCAATCTGACAACACTGTATCTCTACAACAATCAAATTAGCGACATTAGCTTTTTCGGGTCGCTCACGAATCTGACAACACTGGATCTCAGCTACAATCAAATTACCGACATCAGCTTCCTCGGCTCGCTCACCAATCTGACAACACTGAATCTCAGCAACAATAGAATTACCGACTACAGCTTTCTCGGCTCGCTCACCAATTTGACAACACTGAATCTCGACAACAATCAAATTAGCGATATCAGCTTCCTCGGCTCGCTCACCAATCTGACCACACTCAATCTGTGCAGCAATCAAATTACCGACATCAGCGCTTTGCGCTCGCTCGCCAATCTGGCCAAACTCGATCTTCGCGCCAATCGAATTACCGCTATGTGCGTGTTAGGGGAACTCCCACAGAAATATCTTACTCTCTCGACTAGGCCAATTGATGCTCAAAAAGCCACAGAAGCAGTCAAACTTGCCTATGCCGCTATTGGCCTAGAAGAACCCTCCGTTATTATTTGCAGCAGTCCCCGGGACGCTTTTCTCCAAATCTTCAACTTGCTAAAAGGCGACCATTCACCAAACTGGTCAAACGAAGGGCATCGGAATAGAGAGGAGAACAAGCTAGACGGGGAATGGATATCCATCTCCCCATGGATTTTGAGAGACTTTACAAGTCCGGCGGTGTGGGAGTATGAGTTCCGTAGCATGACGATGGAGTCGGAAGCAGACAGCACACTGAGTTCGCTAATGGGCGAATTGGTTGACGAATATGAGCGATCGGAACAAACGATGGGGAATGTTTTTTCCGATCATTTATTATACCTGAAATTCCCTGAAACCCCCTGGAGTTTGTTTAAAGAAATCTATTTGACCCAATTGTATATCTCTTCATTAGACCTCAATCTCTCGGAAAAGGCACAAGAAATACTTCGCTCCCAAAAGCTGCTTTTCGAGCATTGCGGTTTTATATTTCCCTGTGAAAAGATTTGCGCGGTGTGCGATCGCCCGCGCCACCTGCGCTTTGACAGTGAAAACCGCTTGCACGCGGAAGGAGAACCTGCGATCGAGTTTGCGGATGGATGGAATTTTTACTATTATCACGGTGTCAGATTGCCTGAAAACTACGGCCAAGTCCACCCCAATCAATGGCAATCCCAATGGCTTTTAGCAGAAGAGAATGCCGAACTTCGGCGAGTGTTAATTCAAGGAATTGGTTACGATCGCATTTGTCAAGAATTGTCAGCAAAACAAATAGATAGTTGGCAGGAATATGCACTATTACAAATAGATAACGCAGATGTCGAGCCGATTTGTTTGTTAAAAATGACTTGTCCGAGTACGGGATTCATTCACGCTTTGAGAGTGCCGCCTAACCTGACATCTGCTAGGAAGGCAATTCGCTGGGTAAATTGGGATATTGATCCAGAGGAATTTTCCGTGCAGACTTGATATATAGCCTTTCTCAGGTAAATTAGATGCTCGTGGGCATCGGGCATAGCAGATATAAAAGCGTTTGAGTTTTTAATTTCAGAACGGGGCTGACAATTCATTGAAGAACGGGCTAGGCTAGTTGTAGACTTCTATTTCCATGCCAGGAATGCACCGATAAAACTTCATTCACCCTCCAAACATGGCAAAACAACTAGCAATAGAAACTCGCGGGCTGACGAAACAATTCGATCGCCATATAGCCGTCAATGACATCGATTTGCAAGTAGCTGCAGGCGAAGTATGCGGACTGATCGGCCCCAACGGTGCCGGCAAAACTACCTTGCTGCGAATGCTGGCGGCGGCTGAGGAACCGACTATAGGGGAAATTTACATCAATGGCGATAGGTTATTGCGCGATCGATCGCACCCGATTCTCAAACAGCGCATCGGCTTTCTTCCCGATGACTTTCCCCTGTACGACGACTTGACTGTTTGGGATTATTTAGACTATTTTGCCCGACTCTACAACCTCCAGCAACCGCGCCGCCGAGAGCGAATCAATTCCGTTTTAGAACTCGTGCAACTAACCAACAAGCGCAACAGCTTAATTTCCACCCTGTCGCGGGGGATGAAACAGCGCCTGAGTTTGGGGAGAACTATTATCCACGAACCGCTGTTGCTGTTGTTAGATGAACCCGTTTCTGGCTTAGATCCGATCGCCCGAATGCAGTTCCGCGAAATTATCAAAGCTTTGCAAGAAGCCGGCATGACCGTAGTCATATCATCACACGTCCTCAGCGACTTAGCCGAACTTTGTAGCTGGGTGGGTATCATGGAACTCGGATATCTGGTCGAAAGCGCACCCTTACAAGAACTTTACAAACGCCTCAGCCGCCAGCAAATTTTTATGTCGGTTGTAGGAAATAAATTAGAAGCGCTAACATCGGAATTAAAAAACTTTCCTTGGGTGGAAAATTGGGCAATAATCCGGGAAACTCAACAGGTGTGCGTTGATTTTTCAGGAAGCCCGGAAGATGCGGCAAATTTATTACGCGAACTCGTCGCCGCCAACATTCCCCTAACCGAATTCCACCGCACTCAAGAAGACTTAGAAACCATCTTCCTCAAGATGGGACACCAGCAAGCATCTTAATTTGCTCCTTTCCTGTTTACCCCAATAAACAGTGAGTTATAACTAAGTCGTCACCCATTACTAATCACCAATAACCAATGACACTCCACTTACTAGACAAAATAGGCAACTGGAATCCCCAGTTATTTCGAGAAATCAAAGGCCGCTTGAATACTGGCAATATGGCGATCGCCTCTGCCCTTTCCCTAAGCGCTCAACTGCTACTGTTCAAGTCTTTCAATGCCCAGATACCCGTTCCCCCTGCTAATGGGGAGTACACTAACCCCATCTATCACAGATTTTGCACTTTAGATGGTGACCGTTCCTATGAAAAAATCTGCGTCAGAGATGCCTTCAGCAACTTTGTCATTAACTGGCGGGAGTGGTGGCTAGAGATATTCATTTGGCTGAGCATATTGAGCGTGTTAGCCCTATTAGTAGCAGGGACTTATATGCTGGTCAGCGACTTAGACAAGGAGGAACGCCGCGGCACGCTCAACTTTATTCGCCTCAGTCCCCAGTCAGCAAAAACAATTTTTCTCGGCAAAATTCTCGGCGTCCCCATTTTACTGTATCTAGCAGCAATTATGACAGTACCGCTGCATTTGTACGCTGGATTAGTCGCTCAAATACCCCTGCATGAAATTTTATGTTTCTACATAGCAGTTGCAGCTAGCTGTGCTTTATTTTACAGCGGTGCGATGCTATTTGGATTGACAACCAGTTGGTTGGGAGGATTTCAACCTTGGTTGGCTAGCGCTACGGTTTTTGTTGTGTTTGGGATTTCTTGGCTGCCGCTCACGCGAACTGCTGGGGATGTGTTCCATTTTTTGTCTCCCCTTGCTATGCTGAGATATCAGCTTTTTCTAGCTAATAAAACTGATTTCGATTCGTTAGTTGAAAACTTAGACAAGTTGCAATGGTTTTACTCGCCAGTGGGTACAAATATTGCGAGTGGCCTTGCTTTGTCTCTGTTGGTTTGTGGTACAGGAACCTACTGGATGTGGCAGGGATGGCAGCGCCGCTTTCCCAATCCCAGTGCTACAGTTTTGAGCAAGCGGCAAAGTTATGTGCTAGTTATCTGCTGTCAGCTAATAATTTTAGGATTTGCACTCCAATCAAGCCCTCCACCCTACGCTAATGAAGCTAGTGTGCTTATCTTGAATTTGCTGATGTTCTTAGCTTTAATTGCAGCTTTAACATCGGACAGACAATCTTTGTACGATTGGGCGAGGTATCGGCAACAAATCGTTCCCAGCAATCAGAAGTTGTGGCGGCGCTACCCGCTACTCGATTTAATTTGGAGCGATAAAAGTCCGGCTGTAGTTGGGATCGGGATTAATCTCCTCAGCTCAGTCCTAATTTTAACACCTTGGATGCTGTTTAAAAAAAATGAGACAAACGGATTTTGGGGCGTAATTCTCTGCCTTAATCTCATCCTAGTTTACGCAGCCATCGTCCAACTATTTCTATTGACAAAAAATCGACAGCGGGAAATTTTGGCCGTTCTCACAATCGGCAGCGCTATCTTGTTGCCGCCTCTGATTTTATCTATGCTGTCGCTGACCCCAGAAAAAGCTCCTATTTTGTGGTTGTCTTCAACATTTGCTGGCTTTTTGTCTTCGTCGTCTGTGGCAGCGTCAGGAAATACGATTTTGCTCTCCATACTCAGTCAGTGGACGGTCTTGGTGTTGTTGAATCTCAAATTGCGATCGCAACTGAGACTCGCAGGGCAATCAGCTTCTAAAGCACTGCTGAAAGCTTGAAAAAGCAGGGGAAGGGATCAAACGTGAAACTCCGATTCAGGCAGGGGCTTAAACCCCTGCCTGAAAGCTTAAGTCGTCTGAAGACGACTGTTCGACTAACTTATTATGCCAATTCCGCATTTATACTCGACTTTATATTGAGCGCTGGTGGTCGCCGCTACACACACAAAGCGCACCTTCGCAGGCTTTAAGATTAAATTTGAAAAATAATTTCTAGCTGTACAGATCCAAAATTATAGCGTCAGCGTATATTACTAATGAACGCAGTACAAAATTTCATAAGTTCGCACCGCTAAAAATTTCAGCTTGCCTGTTTGCAGTTAAGGTGCGATCGCCCGCCAGCTACACACCCAACTATAAAATACGGCTAAGCGATCTGTATTTAGGAGTGGGTTTATTTGAATCCGGGGGCTGGTTTATATATCATTTTAGCTGCGTGTAATACTTTTATGGCAAGCCACCCCTACAGCCGAAAATAATAAAAACTATCCTAAAAGTGCGAATTTGTGATATTTTGACTGAGAATACCGCCGCCGTTAGGCCACGAAAGTATCAAAATTAGAGGGTGATTAGAGCATGGCAGAAATTAGAGACACCGCACAAGCAAACTTGCTAGCAGGAACTCCAGAAGATGACCTAATTTTTGGTTTGATGGGCAATGACACCATTGCGGGAAATTCCGGTAATGACAGCATTTTTGGAGGAAAGCAAAGCGATTTAATTGAAGGCAATTTAGGTCAAGATTCGATTTTTGGAGATTTAGAGAACGATACTATTAACGGCGGAGAAGGTAACGATTTTTTAGTGGGCGGGAAAGGCAGCGATTCCATATCGGGAAACTCCGGCAATGATGTTTTGTCGGGCGATCGAGATACTGATGTCCTGATAGGCGGAGACGGGGCAGACCTATTTGTTTTGAGGCGCTATGCTGATGCAGATCCTGGTCGTACCAGCGGCGGTGCTAATTTCGCAAATGCTGACGCGATCGCCGATTTTGCAGCCGGTACAGATTTAATCGGTTTGGCGGGAGGTCTTAGTTTTAGCGACTTGAATATTCAGGAAGCTGGAAACGATACTGTTATTCAAGACCGAGTGACTGGAGAATTTCTCGCTACTCTCAGAGGGGTGAGACAAAGTGCGATTAACCAGGCAAGTTTCACTAATAATATTGGCAGCGTTGTTCCCAATCCCCCGCCTCCAGCGCTGACAACGGCTTATGCTTTAACTGCTGCTAATCGGATTGTCGGTTTTAGTCTTTCCAATCCGGGAAGTGTGATCTCAGATTTCCCCGTGACTGGATTGCAAGCGGGAGAAAATTTGCTGGGAATTGATTATCGGCCGGCTAACGGTGTGCTTTACGGTGTGGGTTCTAGCAATCGCTTGTATACTATCAATCCGAGAACCGGGGAAGCAAGTCTAGTCGGTAGCGGGCAGTTTGCTGTTCCCCTAACTCCGGGGGCTGCGGGCTTTGATTTCAATCCGACGGTCGATCGAATTCGGTTTGTCAATGAAGCCGATCAAAACGCCCGCCTCAACCCGGATAACGGGGCACTTGTGGATTTTGACACGGTGGCGGGGGGAATTCAACTCGACGGGAATTTAGCTTATGTTGCGGGCGATCGCAATTTTGGGTCAAATCCGGCTGCAGCAGGGGCTGCGTACACGAATAACTTTGCCGGCGCAACTTCGACAACCCTGTTTGCAATTGACAGCGATTTGGATGTTTTAGTGCGACAAGATCCGCCGAATAATGGAGGGTTGAATACGATCGGATCTTTGGGAGTTGATGCTACTAGCGTTCTCGGCTTTGATGTCAGGAGTATTGGCGGCCGCGAGGTGGCAGTGGCGGCGCTGGAAGTTGGTGGCGTTTCGGGCTTGTACAATATCAATTTAAGTAGCGGTCAAGCTTCCTTTGTCGGTCAAATTGCCGACGGGAGACAGATTAACGGTTTGGCTTTGCCTTTGCCTACAGCTTACGCTTTAACTGTCAGAAATGGCGCTGAAACAATTGTCGGTTTTAATGAGGCGGCACCGCGGGCAATTCTCAGCGACGCGGCAGTTACAGGGTTGCAGCCGGGAGAAAGTTTGCTGGGAATTGATTTTCGCCCCGCTAACGGTGTGCTATACGGTGTGGGTTCTAGCAATCGCTTGTACGCGATTAATCCAGTTACTGGGCAAGCAAGTGCAGTCGGTAGCGGCCAGTTTGCTGTTCCCCTAACTCCGGGGGCTGCGGGTTTTGATTTCAATCCGACAGTCGATCGAATTCGGTTTGTCAATCAAGTCGGTCAAAACGCCCGTCTCAACCCTGATACTGGGGCACTTGTAGATTTTGACACGTTGACGGGGGGAGTTCAACTCGACGGGAATTTGGCTTATGCTGCGGGCGATCGCAATTTTGGCAATCCCGGCGCGGCTGCTGCGGCGGCGTATGTGAATAACTTAGCAGGGGCAAATTCGACTACGCTGTTTGCAATTGACACCAATTTAGACATTTTGGTGCGGCAAGATCCGCCGAATAATGGAGTGTTGAATACGATCGGATCTTTGGGAATTGATGCTGGTACCGTTCTCGGCTTTGATGTCAGGAGTGTTGGCGGTAACGAGACGGCTTTGGCTGCGATCGAGGTTGGCGGAGTTTCTAGCCTGTACAATATCAATTTGACGACCGGTCAAGCTTCGATTGTCGGTCAAATTGGTGACGGGCGAGGGATTAAAGGCTTAGCGCTGACTTTGATTTAAATAGGGGAAGGAAGAAGGAAGAAGGAAGAAGGAAGAAGGAAGAAGGAAGAAAAATAATTAAACTTTTTTAATTTACCAATGCCCAATTCCCGATTCCTGATTCCCAATGCCCAATTTGAGTTAATCTATTATTTTGACAAACAAGATAAAATGTTATCTCAAGTTTTTTACTTGCTACGTTCCCGCAGTGATGGCAAATATCTGTCCGCGAATCCCAATCCAGATGCGGCAGTGAGTTACCTGCTGATGTTTCGCGAAGACTATGACGCTTTGAGTTATCTCAATGCCCACGCTGCTGATGTTGCCGATCGATTCGGAGTAGAATCGATTTCCGGTTCTCAGGTAAAAAAGCTGCTTGAACGTTGGGGATTTAACGGTGTGGGGGTTGTTCAAGACCCGCTGTTACCCAATATTGAGTTTTTATTGACAAAGGATTGACAATTGACAAGATTTGCGCTTCACCCGGTTTCAGGAAGAAATCGGGTTTTTTTGTCAAGTTTTGAGGATCTCGCCCGATCGAGCTTGTACACTTCTATGCTCCATATTTAGTGCAAATTGTCAAATTTGTCCAGCTTTCACCCTAAATCTGAATCCTGTTGTATATTCGTAGTTTGATATATTCCGACACGTCAGTACACAACCTATGGTTCGAGAATTAGAGCGATCGAGTGCCAGCGAGAAACGCAACCTGTCCGATTTCCCCGAAACAGCACCCGCAGCCAATCCAGTATTTTTTAGGACTTACAGCCGCCGTACCGAGACAGGGCGGGAGACTTGGGAGGAAGTGTGCGATCGAACAGTCAAGGGGCTGCAAAAGCTTGGAAACCTCACCCCCGAAGAAACACAACTGCTGCACCGGATGCAAAACCAGCTCAAAACCCTCGCTTCAGGCCGCTGGCTGTGGGTAGGTGGCAGCAAATGGATCGAGCAACCAGAGAATTTTTCCGGCGCATATAATTGCTCCTCAACAAATATTCTCGATTGGCGTTCCTTTGGCTTGTTGATGGATTTGGCAATGATGGGCTGCGGCACTGGGGCAGTCTTGGAACCACAATATATCAACCAACTGCCGCCGATTCGCAACCGTTTAACCCTAACCATGCAAGGCGAAATCGGCTCTACACCCGCCGAGTTGCGCCGTCAAGAAACCGAGGTAAAAATAGCAGAAAAAACCGCAACTATTTATGTCGGAGATTCTCGCCAAGGTTGGGTAAACTCCTATCAAACTTTGCTGGAATTATCCACAGATGAAAGATTTGCAGGAGAAGTTCAAGTATTCATCGATTTGAGCGATGTTCGCCCCGTGGGAGAACCTTTAAAAGGTTTTGGCGGAGTAGCAAATCCGGTGAAATTGCCCGACCTTTATCAGCGCTGCGCCGCAATTTTGAATAAAGCTTTAGGGCGGCAGTTAAATTCAGTTGAATGCTGCATTTTGATAGATGAAGCGGCGGTCACGATCGTCGCTGGAAATATTAGAAGATCGGCCGGAATGCGTCAGTTTTCTTTTGAGGACGAACTGGCCGCAAATGCTAAAAACAATCTGTGGCAACAAGATGAAAGCGGCAACTGGAGAATAGATCCAGAACGCGATGCCCTTCGGATGGCTAACCATACGCGAGTTTTCCATACCAAACCTACATTAGAAGAATGTATTGATGCTGTCCGCAAACAGTATTATAGCGGCGAAGGTGCGATTCAATGGGCCGGGGAAGCTGTAGCTCGATCTAACGTTGATTTACTTTCAACACCGAGTCTTAGAAGTGAGTTTTTGAAAGCTTACGACGAAGGAAAAGCTAAAGAGTGGTTGCAGGAACGCCATCCTAACATGACTGCTGGCGAGTTAGAGCATCGGTTAGTCCGTGTGGGCTTAAACCCGTGTGGTGAAATCATCGGCTCTAATTTTCATTGTGTCAGTGGCGACACTCTGCTAATTACTAGAGACGGGCTGCATAAAATAAAGGACGTTCTTGGAACTGAAATTGAGATTTGGAATGGTAAAAGATGGAGCTGCGTCACACCATTTAAGACAGCGAGTGATAATTGTGGTGGGCGACGCAAACTTTATCGTGTAAAGTTTGGTGATGGTACTTATCTGGATGCCACAGAATATCATCGCTTTTTTGTCAAGGATCGCTTTGGTAAAGTTTACAGAGAAGTTCAAACCAAAGACTTGATGGATACAAGTCGGTATAGCATTCATACTGAACCTTTTACAATTCAGTATGAAGATGGCTTGAATATCGATTCAAGTTATGCTTACACTTTGGGGGTGGCTGTAGGAGATGGGACTACAGACAAAAATGACAATGCGAAAGTTCGACTTTACGAACACAAAATGGCATTATCAGTAGCAGGAAATAAGTCTCCAGAAAGAAGCTATGACTATTTACCTGCTTTTACCGATGTAACTAACTTGAGCTTTTCTGGAGAGTTGCTGAAAAGTTTGAAAGTTAACCCAGAAGCACTAAATGTAATTGCGAGCTGGAATCGGCAAGCAATTTTACATTTTATTGCTGGATTAGCCGATACTGACGGCTCGAATACCCACAGTAATGGTATCAGAATTTATATTTCTGACCGCGATCGCGCTTTCAGAGTTCAGTTACTTTTGACCAAATGTGGTATTCGTTCGTCGCTAAATCTTTGCGCTCATCAAGGGTCAATTACTAATTACGGTGTCCGAAGTCGGGATTTGTATTACTTGCAAATTACTGACTGTGGTGAAATTCCTTGTCAGCGGTTAGATGTGAGCAAAGGGACGAATGCTAAACACAAAGGTAAATGGCAAGTGGTCAGAAGTGTCGAAGAATTACCAGGATTGCACGATACTTACTGCTTCAACGAACCAGAGTTTCATAAGGGAGTTTTCGGCAATACCCTAGCTGGAAACTGTAATCTTTCTGAGATCCACCTCAATCAAATTGACCCTTACAACTTCAAAGAACAGGAAGAAGCTTTCAGGGCTGCGGCTCTATCTGTCGCGGTACTTCTCAATCACAAATTTCTTGAACCCCGCTATCAATACAGCCGCGAACTCGACCCGATTGTCGGCGTATCTTTCACGGGATTGTTCGATTTCTTCGTTCACGCTTTTGGCGTTGAGTGGCTGCGCTGGTGGGTGGAAGGTCGCCCGCAAACTCCGCAAGGAATCGCTTTTAAACAGCGGGAAGAAGAGTATTTGAGTGGTTGGCGCGAGATTGTGAATCGGGTAGTATGGGATTATTGCGATCGCCATTCCTTAAAACGCCCAAATCGCTGCACAACCGTTCAACCATCGGGTACTAAATCTCTGCTGACAGGTGCTTCGCCGGGGTGGCATCCGCCGAAAGCCCAGCGTTTCATTCGCCGAATCACTTTTGGCAAAAACGACCCCGTAGCCCTCGCCTGCATCGACTACGGATACAACGTGATTCCGTCTCAATCTGACAAAGATGAAAACGGCAATTTGCTGAACAATCCCTTCGATGAACGCTGTACAGAATGGCTGGTAGAAATACCTGTTGCAGTAAGTTGGGCTGATTTGCCCGGTGCTGATGAAATTGACATTAACAAGTTCTCAGCGGCGGCACAAATGGACTTTTATATGCAGGTGCAAAAGTTCTATGTCAGACATAACACTTCGGCCACGATTGAACTGCGCGAAAATGAAGTGGAAAGTTTGGGCACTCGGATTTATGAAGCCATTCGCGATGATGAAGGCTACATTTCTGCAGCCCTTTTGGCTAGGTTTGATGCTCTTGAAACTTTTCCGCGTTTGCCCTTTGAACCGGTGAGCAAGGAAACTTACACCAAGATGCTGGAAGAGACTTTAGCGCGCCGGGAAATTGATGTTTTTCACGCGGCTTTGAGTCGCTATGACTTAGGTGAAATGATGGATTCCGGGCCGGCGGGCTGTGATTCTGATAAGTGTTTGATGCCGGAGACTAAGGCTATGTAATAGCCAATAGCCAAATCCCCGACTTCTGAAATTACTTCGATATTTCACGAAGATAACCAAAAGAAGTCGGGGATTTTGTTTCTCAACCTTTTATGTAATAATCCCGCGTTCCCTTCGCATTCATCGCTTCTCCGAGTCGATTTAACCCGTACACGTAAGCCGCAGTTCTCATGGAAACTGACAATTCCTGAGATTTTTTCCAAATTGATTCTGTTTCTTCGACCATTTTATGCTTCAACCGCTGGTTGACTTCATCCAGCGTCCAATAAAGTCCGCTGCGATTTTGCACCCACTCAAAATAACTAACCGTTACGCCTCCGGCATTAACTAAAATATCAGGAATTACTTGAATTCCCCTCGCTTCTAAAATCAAATCAGCAGCCGAATCAATCGGCCCGTTAGCTACTTCAAAAATAAACTTAGCCTTAATATCATTAACATTCGCTTCAGTTATTTGGTTCTCCAAAGCGGCTGGAACCAGCACGTCTACATCTAATGCTAAAAGCTGTTCATTTGTCAAGATTTCGTGTTCGATAATATTGCAAACTGAACCTTCGCAGTAAAGAGCTTTGATACCTTTGTTAGAGTCTTTAAATCCTCGAATACTGGGGATATCCAGCCCTTGTTTAGCATAAATTCCCCCTTGGGAATCGCTGACAGCAACAACTTTGTAACCTGCTTTCCAGAGCAGTTCAGCTATTTCTGCACCTGCATTACCAAACCCTTGTACTGCGACAGTTGTATCTTGAGGATTTAGCTCAAATTTGGGTAGAATAGTTTGTACTACAAAAAAAGCACCCATTGCTGTAGCCGTATCTCTGCCCAAGCTGCCACCAATTGTCACTGGTTTACCAGTCACAACCGCCGGAGAAAGCTGCCGCTTAATAATATTGTATTGATCCATCATCCAACCCATAATCATGGGATTGGTGTAGACATCCGGCGCGGGAATATCTACATCGGGGCCGATGAAATCTGCGATCGCATCGACATATCCCCGGCTCAACCGTTCCAATTCCAGTTTGGACAATTCCTTGGGATTGAGAGTAATTCCGCCCTTTGCTCCTCCAAAAGGCAAGTTCAAAACTGCACATTTAAAAGTCATCCAAAATGCTAAGGATTGCACTTCATCAAGGGATACTCCCGGATGATAGCGCACTCCTCCTTTAGACGGGCCTCTGGTATTGTCGTAGCGCACCCGATAACCTTGAAAAATTCGCAGGGAACCGTCGTCCATCCGCACGGGAATCGATACAATTAAACTGGATTTGGGGTGTTTCAACCTTTCAATCGTATCCTCGGAAAGCGACACATATTTTAAGGCTCGTTCTAATCGGCGGCTGGCATCGGCAAATAATGATTCAGACATAATTGGAAGGAAGAAGGAAAGCACGACACGGATTTTGACACGGATACACGGATTAATTATTTAGTGTCCGTCAGATTTTGAAGTCAGAGGGAAGAAGCAAGAATAGCTGACATCTTAATTTTGGCGTTGCTG
>NZ_JAUBVF010000042.1:0-18530 GCF_036705685.1 Microcoleus sp. AT3-A2 | reverse complement strand
ATTTATGGTATGAAAGGCTAAATATGCAAATCATAGAAACCAGTATAACAAAGCTTCTGAATTTTTAAATTATTTTTGGCGTTGCTGATTTATGGTATGAAAGGCTAAATATGCAAATCATAGAAACCAGTATAACAAAGCTTCTGAATTTTTAAATTATTTTTTTCATACCCTGATTAAGCAACGCCTTTTTATGATATTCTCGATTCATAAATCAAGGGGAGTCGGAGAGTGAATCGTGCGCCTTGACCAAGTTCGCTCTGAACCTGGATGCTGCCTCCGTGAACCTGCGTGATCGCTTGAGCAATCGCTAACCCTAAACCTGTCCCACCTGTTTTACGAGAGCGATCGCTGTCAACGCGATAAAAGCGATCGAAGATTCGATTTTGTTCTGTGGTTGCAATCCCAATTCCAGTGTCTTTTACAGTAATCAATGCGGTGCGATCGTGAGATTTTAAACATACCGTAACGAAACCTCCAGAAAAAGTGTATTGAATGGCATTAGCAATCAAATTAGAAACTAGACGATAAAGTTGTGATTCATTACCTAAAACATAAATTGCATCATTGGAAATCTGGTTGATGAGGTGAATATCAGTAGCCGTTGCCAGCTCTAAATATTCTTCAGTTAAATCGTTTACTAAATCATTTAAGCAACAGGGCTGAAAAGGTTTTGTCTCTGAATTTTGCTCAATATTCGTCAAAAACAGTAAGTCTGCAATCAATTGGCTCAACCGTCTCCCTTGCCGCTCAACGGTCTGGAGCATGAGTGGGATATCGGGTTGATTGGAGGTCGGTAGGCGCAGGATCGCTTCTACAGTGGCTAAAAGACTGGCAAGGGGCGATCGCAATTCGTGGGCAGCATTGGCAGTAAACTGTTGCTGTTGCTGATAAGACTGATAGATGGGCAGCATGGCTAATCCTGAGAGCCACCAACTCGAAACTGCAACGAACCCAAGAGCAATGGGGAAGCCAATTGCCAGAATCCATTGAATTCGCTGAGTTTCAGCATCCAAGGGTGCTAAGGTGCGCCCAATCTGTAAGTAGCCCCAGGATGGATGGGTACTCGGTTCATTGGCATGAGAATGAGCATGGGCACTATGCAAAATAGTAGTGAATTGGTGATAACGAATCCCGTTAGCAGCGCGAAACCTTTGCCAGGAGGAACGGTTTAGCGTTTTCGGCAGTGATAGCGGTTGATTAGGTGAGAAAGCAAGGAGTTTACCCTGGCGATCGAGCAAACGAATATAGTAAATGCTGCGATCGCTAATTCCAGTCGTATGTCGTTGAATCAATGTTGGACTGGCATTACAACCTTGTCCCGCCAAACAGAGTTCTGGCAAAATGCGTCGCAACACAGCCGTTGGGTCTTCGGAGGCAGGTAGCATGGGTTCTAAACTGTCATGCAGTGTTCCTGCAACCGATTCCATTTCTCGTTCCATTGCTGCCCAATTGGACTGAACCAGCGCTCGATACATCCCAAAACCCAACAGGCTTAAAATTACTCCCATGGCCAGCACGTACCAGAGTGCCAAACGGGTACGACTGCGACGAAAAAGTTGGTGGGTATTCATGATAGCGGTTCACAAAGCTGTATTAAATCGATAGCCCTGACCAGGAATGGTTTCAATCGGGCAGTCGCAGCCATAGGTGGCTAACTTTCGCCGTAGTAATCGCATTTGTGCCGCGACCACATTACTGATGGGTTCTTCTTCCAAATCCCAAAGTTGATGTCGGATTTTGCTCCCTGAAATGATGCGATCGGGATTTTGCATCAGATAGGCAAGGATTTGAAATTCCTTGACCGTTAAAGGAATGGTTTGAAGCTCGCTGCACAACGCATTATTGGCATAATCCAGAGTAAACCCACCAACCGTAAGCGTTTGTGGTTGCAGATTAGGCGATCGCCGCTGAAGTGCCCGCAGTCGCGCCAACAGTTCTTCCATCACAAACGGTTTGACCAGATAATCATCGGCTCCAGCATCCAGCCCTGCCACGCGGTTTTGAGTCTGACCCAAGGCTGTGAGCATCAGCACGGGTAGAGAATTTTGATGAGATCTCAGTCGCTGACATAGCTGTAGCCCTGATAGCTTGGGTAGCAGCCAATCCACGATCGCTACCGTGTAGTCTGTCCACTGGCTTTCGATACAGTCCCAAGCCTGAATACCATCCGACACCCAATCCACCACATATTTTTCGCTCGCTAAGACTTGCTTTATTGCCAGTCCCAAATCTTCTTCATCTTCTACCAGCAAAATTCGCATAATTCCAAGAAATCAACCACGAGCTTGATTTTACTCAAACCTCTAGCATTTCACCTGGATTTCATGCTCCCTTTGGCAGACTAGAAAAGATTTTTGTAAACCTAGAGTAATTAAACCATGCGTTACCCACACAAACCCTTACTAGAGGCAGGGCTGATTACGGTTATTCTGCTGTCTGTGCCAAATGTTGCTTTTTCCCATGTTGGACATGGGGATGAATTTCAAGCCACAGGTGGCGTGGAACGAGTACAGATGAATGCTGAAACCGATCGGATGTTAGGCATTACTGTGACACCGATCGCCCCAGCCGCCGATGGTAGCTCTGCCGTTATGGTTCCTGTCACCGCATTAGTAGATGCGGACGGCAAGCAGCTTGTGTTTGTACAGTATGAAAATTTTTATGAGCCAGTTGAAGTAACAACAGGTGCAACCAAAGGCGAACTTATCGAAGTCACCAAAGGATTGTCAGTTGGTGAAAAGCTAGTCACTCAGGGTAGCTTATCTCTCTATGCGGAATCGCGCAAAACCAAAACGGCTGATGCAGCACCAAGTCCAGCCGCGATCGCTTCTCCTTCAAATGACCCAGCTCATGCTCAGGCACACGCTCAGGGAAAAACCCACAGCCACAATGCCTCTGGCAATCTCGCTCAATCTGGTGAAACGACTCAGCCATCGGGTGGGTTTCCGATGGGAACTATCGCAGCCATTAGTGGGGGAGTTGTGCTGTTGGTGGGAGCAATCGCTATTATGGGCAACCGCAATAAAGGGGACTTATAACTTCCCTATTTCTTGTTCCCTACTTCCTATCCCCTGTTCCCTGTTCCCTCTTTAAAATGTTTAACTCAATTCTCAATCAGACGCTCAAAACCTCGATCGTCCAGCGATGGTTCATCGTTATTGCTGCGATTTTAATAACGGTGTGGGGAGTCTTCAGTGTCACCCAAATGCCGCTAGATGTGTTTCCCGAATTTGCACCCCCCCAAGTCGATATTCATACTGAAGCACCTGGACTGGCTCCAGAGGAGATAGAGTCGCAAATTACGGTGCCGATCGAAAGTACGGTGAATGGCTTGCCGGGAGTAACGACGGTGCGCTCCTCTTCTAAGATTGGGCTGTCGATGGTGCAGGTGGTGTTTGACCAAGATGCCGATATTTACAAAGCACGGCAATCTGTCACGGAACGCCTGCAACAGGTGACAAATCAGTTACCTGAAGGCACTCATCCACCAGAAATTTCGCCTCTGGTATCCCCGTTGGGTACGATTTTGCAGTACGCCTTCACTGTCAAAGGACAGGGGCAAACCTCTTTGATGGATCTGCGTCGTTTGGTGGAAGTCACCCTCAGTAATCAGATTCTCTCAGTACCAGGAGTCTCTCAAGTAACGATTTATGGGGGAGATGAACGGCAGGAACAAGTATTAGTCGATCCGGCAAAACTGCGATCGCTGAACGTCTCTCTCACTGAAGTCACCGATGCCGCCAAAGGTGCCAATTCTAATGCTCCCGGCGGCTTTCTGATTGGCGGTGGTCAAGAGTTACTGGTACGCGGGATTGGTCAGGTAAAAACCATTGAAGACTTGCAGCAATCCGTAGTGAAGGTGCAGAATGGCAAACCAATTTTGCTCAAAGACGTAGCAGAGGTAAAAACCGGGTCGGCTCTCAAGCGCGGGGATGCCAGCTTTAACGGGCAAGCTGCGGTGGTGCTGATGATTAACAAACAGCCCGATGTGGATACGCCCACCGTTACCAAAGCGGTAGAAGCGGTAATGCGATCGTTGCAGCCCAGTTTTCCAGCCGATGTGCAAATGGCACAAACGTTTCGCCAGTCTAACTTTATCGATTCTGCCATTGGCAATGTCAGCAAGTCTTTGATTGAAGGCATCATCATCGTGTCGGTGATTATGCTGCTGTTTTTGATGAATTGGCGCACAGCAGCGATTACCTTAAGCGCGATTCCTTTGTCCTTATTGATTGGCTTGATGTTTATGAAAGCCTTTGGCTTGGGCATCAATACGATGACGCTAGGCGGGTTAGTGGTTGCCATTGGATCGGTCGTGGATGACTCGATCGTAGATATGGAAAACTGCTATCGCGGACTTCGTACCAATCAGGCGCAGGGCAATCCCAAGCACCCTTTTCAAGTAGTGTATGACACCTCTGTTGAAGTGCGTTTAGCGGTGATTTTCTCTACAGTAATCATCGTGGTTGTCTTTGCGCCGATTTTTAGTTTGACGGGGGTAGAAGGACGGATTTTTGCGCCGATGGGCTTGGCCTATTTGCTATCCATTGCCGCCTCAACTCTGGTTGCCATGACCCTTTCCCCGGCTCTCTGTGCAATTCTGCTGGCAAATCAAACTCTACCGCAGGAAGGCACGTTTGTTTCCCGCTGGGCAGAACGGCTGTATCTTCCCTTGCTGAATTTATCGCTACGAGTACCCCAAATCATTTTGGCGATCGCACTGGCTGCATTAGTTGCTACCTTTGCGATCGTTCCTTCCCTGGGACGGGTGTTTCTGCCGGAATTCCAGGAAAAATCAATGGTCAATTCAATGGTGTTGTTCCCTGGTATTTCCCTGGATATGACCAATCGGGCTGGGACGGCGCTGTACAACTCACTCAAGGATAATCCCCTGTATGAATGGGTACAGGTACGAGCCGGACGCGCTCCTGGGGATGCGGATGGAGCGGGAGTTAATATGGCTCATGTGGATGTGGAACTGAGTGACTTAGCTCTCAAAGACAGGGAAACCAGCATCAAACAACTGCGTGCGGCGTTCCTGAAATTGCCGGGAGTTGCACCGAATATTGGCGGATTTATCTCTCACCGGATGGATGAAGTGCTGTCTGGGGTGAGAAGTGCGATCGCTGTCAAAATCTTTGGACCGGATTTAGTTGAACTGCGAAAGATTGGCGAACAAGTACGAGATGCCATTCAACCTATTGCTGGGGTTGTAGACTTGCAGCTTGAACCTCAATTGCCCATTCGTCAGGTACAAATTCAGTACGATCGCGCTGCTGCTGCAACAAATGGATTGAGCATGGAGCAGTTATCAAATGTGCTGGAAACGGCGCTCAACGGTCAAGTTGTGTCGCAGCTTCCAGAAAACCAGCAGTTGATTAATATCTCTGTCTCACTAAAGGAAAATACCCGCAATAATTTAGATGCGATTCGTGCCATTCCCATTTCTACTCCCACTGGAAAAATTATTCCCTTGAGTGCTGTTGCCAAAGTCGATTATGGCATGGGTGCAAATGTGGTAAATCGGGAAAATGTTTCTCGCTTAATTGTTGTTTCCGCCAACGTTGCCGAACGCGATTTGGGTAGTGTGGTCGGGGATATTCAAGCAACAATTCGCAAAAACATACAGTTGCCTAATGGCTACTTTATTGAATACGGCGGACAGTTTGAATCGGAGCAAAATGCTACCAATAACTTACTGGTTTATAGCATCCTAGCTGCGATCTTGATTGCCGTGTTGATGTTCTTCTCGGTGAAGTCGCTCCCAGCTACGATCGCCATTATGATCAACCTACCGTTGGCGTTGGTAGGTGGCATTATTTCAATTGCCTTGACTGGTGGTGTGATGTCGATCGCATCGCTGATCGGATTCATTACTTTGTTTGGGGTTGCCGTTCGCAATGGCTTGTTATTAGTAGATAACTACAATAAAAAGTTCGCACAGGGAATGCCCCTAAAAGATGTGATTGTCAAAGGATCTTTAGAGCGGATTAACGCCATTCTGATGACTGCTTTGACTTCTGCACTAGGGATGTTTCCGTTGGCGATCGCCAGTGGTGCCGGAAACGAAATTCTGCAACCGTTGGCGATTGTGGTTTTGGGTGGTTTATTCACTTCTACGGCTTTGACTTTGTTGGTGATTCCTGCCATCTACGCTAAGTTTGGCAAACACTTGATGCCCAAACAAAAAAATGCCGGAGTCGAGACGAGTTTTCCGGTGAATGTGCAGCCACAACCATCAGTAAGCTCAAAGCTTTAACGCTTTTAAAGACTGACTAGAGGCGCGATTCGTTTAGCAATCTAGGAAGCGATCGCGCTTTTTTTATGTATAGCAACCGCCCGTGTTAAGACGTTCTGAGTTCCACCAAGCTCGCTTATTCTATTCCCTTCTTCCCCTTCTTTTCCTTCTTTCCCTAGCCCCTAACCGCCTTGGCGGTTGCTATAAGAAAATGCTTCACATTCCTCGATTACTCCAGTGACTTAGAAATCCCGGCCTTGCTGATTTACGGTATGAAAGGCTAAATATGCAAATCATAGAAACCAGTATTCACAACGCTTCGGGAGTTTCAACAGATTTTTTTCATACCCTGATTAAGCAACGCCTTAATTTTAAGTGTCTCGGCTGACCTACTGGTTTTCCTATACATTTTAATTTAATCACAATCCAGGTTGAATTCTGTCAACTGTCAACTGTTGACAAACTGGCTTGTGTCGATCGACAATATCGCAGTGCCAAGCAGGATTAAGCAGATACACTTACAATAGAGGGTGATATTTAAGCTCAAGCCACAATTTGAGTTCGATCTCTCAAATCACAGCCAGCCATCAGGGGAATTAAATTCTGAAATAGCTCGATGCTTTAGCTGACCTTATCAACTCAATTATTATTATTATGGTTGGACTCCTAGCCGCACTCTCTGCGTCTGCGGCAGGGGGTATGAGAATTGCCCTGCCCCTGCTGTTAATTGGTTTGTTGCGGATTGACAAACTTTGGTCGGAAATACCTCTATTGTCGGGGGTTCCCCCCCAGGTGGCTATCACCATCTTGGTGAGCTGGTCGCTGTTAGAGTTATTTGCTTCTAAAACCTTTGTAGGACAACGGGTGCTGCAAATTGTGCAAATTATTTTCAGCCCCATTGTAGGAGCAATTATGGGAATTTCGATCGCTCAAGTAAGTTCGATCGAGGAAATTATTGCTCACCCTTGGATGCTGTGGATAATTGGTATTGTCGGAGGCTTGTTGGCTTTAGTGCTGCAACTGGTACAAGCTGGATGGTTTTATCGACTGCGGGGTTTGCCGATTTGGGTGATTTTCCTCCAAGATGTTCTGTGCATTTCCTTGGTTTTGTTTGCCTTTGACGCACCACGGCAGGGAGGGTTAGTTGCGATGACGCTGCTGTGGCTGGCAATTCGCAGTTCTAAAGAGTGGTATTGCTGGTACAAAAGTCAGGGAATACCGGGCGATAGGGGAAATCCCCGCCGCCACAAGCGCGATCCTGATTAGTTAGTGATGAGTTATTGGTGATTAGTAATATCGTTTACGGTTGTTTCGGAATGATTTAACCGCAGAGACCGCTGAGGGCGCTGAGGAAGAGAAGAGAGAGATGAATAATTCCGATCCCAACTGATTTTATATCATTAGTCATTTGTAACAACAGTCAACAGTCAACAGTCAACTGTCAACTGTCAACTGTCAATTTAAAGCAATCCGATCGAGTGTAGCGGGCCCTGACCCGTAATTAACTCCAGCAATAGTGCCACAAAACCAATCATCGCCACACGACCGTTCCAGACTTCCGCCCCCGTGGTCAAACCCCACTCCCACTGCTCTTGAGGGTACATTTTCACTGTCTTGGAAGGGCGTATAACATCAGAGAATTTAACGCTGGGAGATTCCATCGACTCGATGACTAAATCGGCCAAGGCTTCAATAAACACCGGATGAGTATTCAAGGCGGGGACTCGGTAGAAATTCTCAATCCCCGATTCTTCTGCTAATTCTCGATACTCCATGTCAATTTCTTGTAGAGTCTCGATGTGTTCGGAAACGAAACTAATCGGAACTACCAACAAATCTTGCACTCCATTTTCTGCCAATTCGGTAATGGCGTCTTCGGTGTAAGGCTTGAGCCATTCCACAGGGCCAACCCGACTTTGATAAGCTAGAGTGTGTTCGTTCGATCGATTCAAATGTTCCATAATCAGACGAGTGCAATCTTCAATCTCGCGCTGATAGGGGTCTCCAGCCTCTTCTACGTAGCTGAGGGGGACGCCGTGGGCGCTGAAAAAGATGTGAACTCGATCGGGATTCGGATTGTGGTCTAGTTGTTGGGCTATCAATTCCGACATTGCCTGAATGTAACCAGGCCGCTGATACCAAGAAGGAATCGCGGTATATTGTATATCCTTGAGGTCAGGATCTTTGCCCCACATTTCTTCTAGCTGCCGGAAGCTAGAACCGCTGGTGCTGATGGAAAATTGAGGATACAGCGGCAAGATTGTCAAATGTTCGATACGATCGCGCTTTATTTTGGCGATCGCCTCTTCAGTAAAAGGATGCCAGTAGCGCATCCCCACGTATACTCGAGCATCTTGTCCCTTTTCTTGCAAGAGTTCTTGCAGGGCTAGGGCTTGTTCCTCGGTAATTCGCCGCAAAGGAGAGCCGCCCCCGATTTGGCGGTAGTTTTCCTGGGATTTCTGAAAACGCAGGGTCGAAATCAACCAGGCGAGGGGTTTTTGCATCCACGGAAACGGAATGCGAATGATTTCCGGGTCAGCAAACAAGTTGAACAAGAAAGGACGGACATCCTCGATTTGATCTGGCCCGCCCAAGTTTAATAGCAATACTCCCACACGACCCATAGCGGTTACAGCTCTCCCATCGTCTCAGTTCTGTTACTTATTTTTATCATATAACTTAATAATATCTTAAGTCGATAGCAAGGTATACATAATTTTGACTATGGCAACAATTTTTAGAGATTTAAGTTATCGGTATCAGTGTCTCTAGGATTGCGATCGCGCGTCTGGCTGCTTTGAGCGTAGGCGGTTAGGCTCGTTTGGGTCAACTAGCCTGGGAAATTTTGACCGTCAGCACGGAAACTAAAGTTTTAGACGGTTGCTGCGGTAGCGGTCAAACTACGCAATTTCTCGTGCAATATTTCCAAGATGTCACAGGACTTGACGCTTCGCCCTTATCTCTGTAACCGGCCAGGAAAAATGTACCATCAGCCAATTATTATTTAAAAGCTTTTGCCGACTGTCAGTTTGACAGGAGTACACAGCAGCGTTGCGATGCACGAAATGCAACGGGCGCAATTGCGACAAATCTTTTAGGCAGTATACCGCGCGATCGAACCCGGTGGTCTATTCATTTTGGTAGATATTCATCGGCATACAAATCCGGTATTTAGGCCAGGGTTGGCTGTATTTTTGTGGTTGTTTGAGACTGAAACTGACTTGGGGAGTTTGTTGGCAGAGGTAGGATGGCGATCGTACAATTCCGAAGTAACTGCACAACCGAAACTTTATGCTGGCGCCAGCATTCAAGTAATCCAAGTTCAAAAGTCATTAGTCAGCAGTTATTAGTCATTAGTCAGCAGTCATTAGTCATTAGTAATGGACGCGCAAATTATTGACTAAATACTGCTGAATTCTTACTTTTAAAATGAAGAATGTCTACTCATCGCTAATCCTTCATGACTAATGACTAATGACTACTAACTACTAACTACTAACTAATGACTAATGACTAATGACTAATGACTAATGACTAATGACTAATGACTAATGACTAATGACTAAACAAACTTTTTCGCTTCTGCCAAAGCCGCCTCAAACTTGAGCAATACATCCTTTTCGGTGTGAATAGCTTTCTCTTGTTCCAGCAGCGGGCGGCCAAAGCGAAAAATGCCGTCCTGTTCTACGTGTTCGACATAAGGCAGCGTTTCTGGATGCGGCAAAAATTTTCTGCCTATGGTGTAAGGCGTGTGGAAAGAAAAGCTATAATCGGGAAACTTGTCGCTTTTGATTTCCAGGTAGTAAAGCGAGTAATAATCTTTGGTTTCGCAGTACACACATTCGCGGCACTTATTTACAAGTTTTCGGTTCTGATAGAAAAAATCCCACTTATCCCAAAAGTAGGCATCTTTCATCATTTCCTCGTGGTCGTCGCACAGTTCGAGATATAATTTGTCAGAATCCGCCGGACGGTAGAAGTAAAGCATGGCGTAGGGCATTTCAATCAGTAACTTGACTGCTTGATTTTTTCGCTGATACCATTCCTGCTGGTGAGCTTCGTAAATTTCCTTATATTTAATTGCTTTAAAGCTGTTGAGCTGATTTTCTTTTGCCCAGCGCGACGCCCAAACTGTCCAGTAAGCTAGCTGGAAGGTTGCTGAAATTTCCGCCGAACCTTGTTCTTTCCAGTCGGCTATGATTTTTTCCCAAGCTGAACTAAAAGCTAATCGCGATTGTTCGTTTTCTTCAGGCTTTTCTGTATTGATTGGGGTGGGTATTTGGTGATTATTTTTAATCAGCCCTTTGGGTTCTTGGCGCCAATTATTAATATCGGTTGGCGTTAGACTTAAGATGAATCTTCTGTCGTGAACGGGATATTCTAGATGGATTCCTGATTTGCGGAAAGAGCGGTATTCTAAAATAGGGAGTTTTTCTTGTTCAATCCACTGCTGGCGTTCTGCTGGCGAACACTTGAGTATTGTTTCTAATTCTACCGGATCGACGGCTAATTCACTTTTGAATGTCTCCCAAAATCTTTCTTGTTCGGCGGGATGTGCTTCCAGCAGGGATACAATTCGGTTGACGAGATGATCTGTTTTGTCTGGGCAATTTTCGGGAAGTCCTAAGAAGTCGAGGAGTTTGGTCTTGAGTATTCGTCTGGCTGAGATTAGCTCGGCTAACATGAGAAGCTCCAGTAGAGTCATGACTTGCGCCCTTGAACTGGCAAGATTTGCACAAGTCTTATATATCTTAATAGATTCTCCTGGGTTGTCGGCAATTGAAATGTCTGCGCGAGCGAAGCTATCCCGATCGCGCCTGCGGGCCCGTTGCGGTAGGGAATAGCCCAACCTCCGCGCCATCCCTAAGCCAAAATACTCAAAACAAGGGCAAAAGGCCGATCGACCTTTTGGCTAAATTGTCCTTATTGGCTAAAATCGATAATTACGATCGCGCACCCACAAACTCACAGGCACAGCATGGCCTGTTTTGTCAACCTTTACTTCTACCAAAAAAGATTGTCGCTGCTTCCTTTGAGCTTCGCTAATATCCTGATTGACTTTTTCCCTTTCATCCTCTGGCATATAATAAGTTTCTAAGCCGTATTCCATCTGCCAACCGTTATATTTGCCCTTAATTGCGATTTGGTTAGCGGGCAAATTAACGGGATTTTCTAGACTGACGCGGACGGGTTTCCAAGCTTGGGGCCGGCCGGAATTAGTCGCGGCTTTTGGCGCTTCTAAGATTACATAAAAACTGGTTTTTCCCTTGACATTGTGCGTATTTTGTGGACAAACAACTGCGGGGGGACAATATATTTTTTCCGTCGCTAAATCTTTCCAGCCAGGGAGTTTTTGGAGATTTGTGCTAGCGGAAATATCATAGCTCAAAACTTGGTAATATCCGCGCAAAAAGTCGTAAGGATCTACTGGTGCTGTTTGCAGGACAACTGTTTTGCCAGTAATAAAAGTGTAAACTGCGGGAGCCGGTACGGCGGCAATTAGTCCGATTTGCAAGAGTAAAGGAACCCACATTCGCCACGCGGGAAGGCGTTGCGCTGCGGGGGGAAGGGTGAACGATCGGGGATTAGCGGTGGTATCTGCTATTTCGGAACTTTGATCTGTTGAATCTGGATTTTCGGTGTTCATATTGGGAATTGGTTCGTAGAATAATATCGTTGACCTTTGAATTGGCATAATCATCTTCCGAGTGCAGTGCAAGGGGGACGATCGCACTATAGTAGAATGCTCCTATTCATCGGGGATTTTTGCGAAGTGACGCTCGAACCACAAACCCGCAGCAATTACGCCTATTCCGCACAAAACAAAGACAAAAGATTTGAGCAACAATCCTGTGTTATATTCAAAGACTCGGTTGATAATTTGCAGGGTAATTAATACCATGCCTCCCCAAAAAGTCTGGCGGTTTCCTAATGCTAAACCTTCTCGAATTAAGCCGAACGCGAGCAGAAATGATAAAACATTAAACAGGAAAGTCGCTAATTGCGGAATGGGAGTAAAATTGAGGTGAAAAAGCGGTATTAAGGCGCTGGCGAGGATGAAAATGCCGATCGCACTTGTGGTCAAATCCACTGCTTTTTGTTTTGGTCGCCGGAGTTCCAAACGTCCCAAACGCAGCCACTCAAACAGCGTGAAACCGCCCAAAACAGCCACATTTGTCAGCAAAACCCAATCCGACTCCGTTGGCGCAGGATTCGGCGAATCTTGCCAAAACCCGTAGAAAGAAAGAACATAAAACAAACCGGCGAGAAACAGCAGGGCTAAACTGCGGGCGGTAGGTTGAAACAGCTTGCTGCGTACCTTCGGCCAGATTGCATCGTCGTATCCCCACAGCAAAGCGGGCGGTAGAGCGCAAAAAATTGCTGTACCCCAGGTTAGATTTAACCCTTGGACGATAGAAACTTGTAGGGAAAAAATTATCGCGATCGCACCTATGGCAAAAATAGCACGCGATCGACACCAATAAGCCAGCGGCACAAACATTATACTGGCTGCGATCGGCATTTGCCGCACCAAAACTTCCAGCCAAGAAAACTCGACTTTGGAAGACCAATCTAACACGGCAAACCAATAGCCCCAACCGATTAAAAGTGCGGACAAAACGCCCAAGGAAGTCAACCGCAAACTGTAAGCCATTCCGAGCACGCCGAGTCCCCAAGCCAGGAAAAGTCCGTAGGAAGAACCGCCAATATGGAACATTTGCGCCATCAATGCCATATTTGCTCCTAAAATCAGAGATCCTAACAGCAACAATCCTTCACCTAGGAGTTTGTTTCGCCCTTTTGTTGCGGGCATATTGGGATGGGAGTTTTGGCTTCGGGATGGGGGAATTCGCCACAGATAGAAACCTGCTGCATTGACTGCTGCGAAAAGACTTAGCAGCAGCGCAACTCTCACTTCCCGCGACCAAACTTGCCAGTTTGCGGCTACAAAGGTGATGACTCCTATACCGAGGAGAATGCCGCCGAGACTGATGAGAATGCTGAGGAAACGGTTGCGGGAGGCGGTTTCGAGTGTGTTGAATTGGTAGCGTTCGGAAAGTTGTTGGTAGAATGAAGTATCGATGAGTCCTTCTGCTTGCCAGAGTTTGGCTTGTTCTCGCAACTCGCGCCGAAATTTATCTGAAATCATTTGTAATATTCCAGAGGATTTGAACTGTGATAGTTATTAATATGTCAGTTGTGGGTCGATTGTCGATGGAGGCTGGGACACCTGCTGAACTAGCACAGCAGTTTTGATTGATATCCTTCGGCTGTTGAAACCGTTTCTACATAAACAAACTCCCAGCAGAAAGAAACGAATAAATCAAGGAATGTAATATTATGGTACAAGCTCAATCTAAAAAATTAACTTTTGACGAGTACCTTAATTACTCAAATGATACGGGTCAACGCTATGAGTTAATTGATGGGGAGTTAATAGCTTTGCCACCAGAATCTGAACCTAATAATTTCATTGCTAACTATCTATTTTTCTATCTTGCTAGCAGCGGGCTAGTGCCACTCAGGCTGATTAAAACGCATAATTGCGAGGTTCAAGTTGCCGTTTTGCGATCGGGAGATGCCGCCAACCGCTACCCCGATTTGATAATTCTGGAACCTGAACATATTCCGCTGACAGCAATCAGGCTAACTATCACTTTCGATATGCTGCCTCCTCGGTTTGTTGTGGAGGTAGTGAGTCCGGGTAGAGTGGGCAGGGATCGGGATTACGAGCGCAAACGAGCTCAGTACGCAGCGCGGGGCATTGCAGAGTATTGGGTTATCGATCCAATTGAACAAGTAGTGACAGTTTTGCGGCTTGAGGATGGGCAATATGTTGAGGTTGGGGTGTTTCGGGATGGAGAGGCGATCGTATCTCCGATGTTTCCACAGCTAAGTTTGACGGTTCAACAGATTTTCAGTGGAGAGGTTTAAGGGCGGATCAATAGCTAATTGGTTAGCATTCATCTAACCACCTACCGATTAGTGAAAATCTCCACCCTCAACCTGATTGAGGCCATGTTTCAATCCCTGATAGGGATTTAGGTTGATTGCAACCTGTAAGTTTCGCTAACAGTCACACCATTTTTAGATAGTGATGTGAGAATATCACCAACCTTACTTTGCTAAATAAATCTAGGCGGGGAAACTCGAATTTTCCCGCCTAGAGCCTACAAGCCTTACACATCAGGAAACTGTAAATTCGTGATGTAATTAATTTTTCTTTTTAAACTACAAGTTTTTTGTAAATGTAATCAACAGCCTGTTGGACTGTGTTTATATTTTTTTCCCAATCTTCATCGGGAATTTCAATGTCGAATTCGTCCTCAAACTCCATAATTATATTGAGTTTGTCTAAATCTACATAACCCGTACTTGAGATACTTGACCAAGATGGTGGATTTCTTTTATAATAATCTTCCCTTGTTTCTACAAATTCGGTAAAATTAGTATTGACTGTGACTTGACTAAGTTCTAGTTTTAGATTTTTAGCAACAATCTTTTTAACTTTTTCAAAAATTATAGATTTATCCATAACACCTCTTTTGTTCTTTTTCAAAAAATTTCATAGCATACCTCGTTAAACGATTAAAAATAGGGTAAGCAATATAACTTACCCCAGTAAATTGAAAAAATAAAATTTAGTTTAATTGAAAAACAATTTCTTGAGTCCGTATGCTGCTAAACCGACAACAGCACCAGCAGCAACAACGGGTGCTGCACCAATTGCAACAGCCGTTCCGCCAACAGCTAAACCCATCCCACCTACTGCACTAGCTACACCAGCTCCAGCCACAGCACCACCAGCTACATACCCAATTGCCTCTGCTTTATCTTCAGAGTTATCTTTATGATTAGACATTTATCATTTCTCCAAAAGAAAGGGATTACAAATCTTTATTACATATTCAACCTTTTTCAATTCAGCGTCTACCGTAAAAATACTTAAACATCAACTCTTTACATAAAGACCTGTACCAGCCTCTCCGACCGCTCCGACCGCGCTAGACCTTGCCACCGCTCCGACCGTGGTTAGGGTGCGATTTAGGCAGTGCCAGCCATCCAATCACCCCAAAACCCCACACACCGCCCTAAATCACCGCATTCTTAACCCTCACCAGTGCCAGCCGTCCGATCGCCCCGTTGCCTCGAAGTCATCCGATCGCCCTGTTGAATCTGGCAATTTGAAGGGGTAACGACAGCCGAAAAAAATTACTCCCTCAAAAAAACACCTACCCCTAGGCGCAAATTTTATCCATCAACCCGATTCAAATTCCAGTCATAGGGCAAAAAAACGATCGCCCATCCATCACTCACAGCCGCCTCCGGCCCCAAATAACCGCCCACATACTCAGCCACGGAACCCGCCGCCTTGACAAAATCCTCGCCGTACCACTTAAAAATCTTGCTCAAATAAAGCGTCTTTTTCTCGGCATCATATCGCACCTTATCAGGATTGTGAATAAAACGGCTGGCATCCGCTTCTAGTTGAGTCCGTACCGACTCCGGGAAATAAGCCCCCCGGCGCAGCAGCGGGCACCCGACTGAAGCGCAAACTAATGCAAAATGGATGCGCGGTTCCGCAAATTCCGGCCGCAAAATTGCGTGTTCGATTTGATTGAGACTGTACTTTTTGCCGCCAATAATCGTATTTGAACGAGTGAAAAAATCCAAAAAACTCAGCCAGTTGGGAATTCCCAAAACTTTGGGACGGATGGACGCGATCGGATATACTTCCAGAACTTGAGAAATTGCGATCGCATTGTACGCATTCAGCCACAACGCCAGCCGCGCATCCGCCTCACTACCATTGGTCAAATCCACATCGGCCAAACTTTCCAGCCACGCCCTCAAAACATCAGCCCCCTCAGCTTTCCAGCGCCGATAATTGACGCGGCCCAAATCGTCAACGTAGCGTTGCAGCAACTCGTCCCAAATCGTAAAGTCGATCGTACCGATCATTTATTACTATCCCTAATATAAGGCGGGCATTGCTTTAGCTTCTGCTTCTATAGCAATCCTAAATCATTTGTGAATTTCTTACTCCCTCCCCTTAGCAAGGGGAGGGTTGGGGTGGGGTTAAAAATTTACGACTCCTGCAAGGATTTCTCTATTTAATACTAGCCTCAACCCAAATAACACCTGCAACGGTAGCATTTTTTAGATTAACCCCCTCAAACGGGCTCTGGATTAAATTAGCTTGAGTAAAATTAGCGCCTTGTAAATTAGCTTGCCGCCAAGAAGCCCCGCTCAAATTTGCCCCCGATAAATTAGCTTCCCTAAAATTTGATCCTCTCAAATCTGCCCCTTGCAAATTCGCATTTGCTAAACTCGCGTACCGCAGGGGAATGCCGATCAAATCGCCGCCCGGACACTGGTTAGTTTACCGCAACTAATTGATTTGCTGCGGGTTAGGTGCAATCACTGGTGTAGCCAACCCGAAAATCATTCCCCATGAAACTGCTCCCAAAGTTACAGATTTCCTGCTCTTTACATTCTACAATTTTAAAAGATTCTTAATTTCAATTTCAACGGGGATCGGTTTCTTCCGGCACAACACCAATCCCACTTTGACCTGCAATTTTTTTAATTCCCCTTACCTCCATAACACACTATGACGGATCGAACCAACTTTTTCGATAAACTGTTAGCGGCTGTTGAAAGCAATCAAAGTTTGCTTTATTTAGCCCTCGACCCCGACCCGGAAACCTTGCCCGCGCTGGTTTCCATGACTGGGGAGGAAACTCAAACTTTTGTAACTGATTTGTTGTCAAAGCTGAAAAGTGCGATCGACCAAACAGCCGATTTAATCTGTGCCTGCAAAATCACCCTCGGTTTTTACCAATCTCTCGGTATTCCCGGTTGGGCTTTGCTGCAAGAAATTTTAACAATTATTCCCCCTCACCTGCCAGTAATTTTAGATGCCAAACACTGCGATTTAAATACCAGCACAGTGTTTGCCAAAATTGTATTTCAAGACTGGCGAGTTGACGCTATTACTTTAAGTCCCTATCCCGGATTCGACCAAGTAGCGCCATTTTTGTTATACGCTGGAAAAACTGTTTTTGTCCTCTGTGCCACCGCCAACCCGTCAGCGGCGGCTGTGCAAGAATACCCGACGCCAAACAACCCTTTTTACTTGCAATTAGTCCGACTCTCTCAAACTTGGGGAACTCCCGAAAAAGTTGGTTTAGAAGTAGGAGTATTGCCGGATATGTTAGCCCGCATCCGCAAAGAGGCTCCTGAACGCCTAATTTTAGTCGAAGGAGACATCGCCGAAGAAAATGACCTCACAGAAGAAAACGACCTCGCACAACTGCTGGCGGCCGGTTTAAGCAAGAATGGTGAAGATTTATTGCTGCCAGTCCCCCCGAGTTTATTAGCGGGGAAAGAGCCGCGCCGAGAAATTGAGAAATTGCGGGATAGTATTAATAAACAGAGGCTGCGGGCGATCGCAGGTAGTCCCACCTGCGAACTGTGGCTGCCCGATGTTTGCTTTTTGCAACCGGAACCTCACCGCGATTTAATCTTGCAACTTTATGACATCGGCTGCGTAGTTTTTGGCGACCACGTACAAGCATCGGGGGCCGTATTTCCATATTACATCGACTTGCGGAAAATTATCTCAATTCCGCAGATTTTCCATCAAATTGTCAGCGCTTATGCAGACATTCTCAAAAATTTAAAATTCGATCGCATTGCCGGAATTCCCTACGGTTCTTTACCCACAGCAACCGGTTTAGCCTTGCGGATGGAACGCCCGATGATTTTCCCGCGCAAGGAGGTGAAAACTTACGGTGCGGGCAAGTTAATTGAGGGGCATTTTCAGGCAGGAGAAACGATTGTCGTAGTCGATGATATTTTGATTAGTGGCAAAAGCGTGATGGAAGGCGCGGCTAAGTTAAAATCTGCTGGGTTGAATGTGGAAGATATCGTGGTATTAATCGACCACGAACAGGGAGTCAAAGATAAGATGCAGGCCAACGGTTATCGCGCCCATTCTGTGTTAGCGCTTTCGGAAATTGCTCAAACTTTGTATCAAGCCAATCGCATCGATACCGAGCAATTCCATCTTTTGACAGCGGAACATTAAACCCCAATTCCTGTAGGGGCGGGTTTTACCAACCATAATTGCCAAAAATTAATAATCTTATAAACCCGCCCCACCCAACGTTCAACCTCAATCTACTGCGGAACATTAAACCCCAATTCCTGTAGATACTGTCTTGACCTGTCAAGGGGTAGCAGTCAAATAATTGGGGTCGAAAGGCTTTTGGGATTTTAAAAT
>NZ_JAUBVF010000134.1:0-2974 GCF_036705685.1 Microcoleus sp. AT3-A2 | reverse complement strand
AAAGTCCAATTAAATGCAACGAGCCGGGTGGAGCTGACATTGATTTAATTATCCATAGTGGCTTAAAGTCAACCGAGCATAAGCCATTGGACTATATAACCCACATTCCGCAGATATTCAAGCAGATTTAATTTCAAAAGAATTCATAATTGCCAAAACCTCAAATGATTGCATAGCAATCATTTGAGGTTTTTTTAAGGTATAATAATTTGTGCCAGTATAGCAACCTTCAAAACTATGAAAAAGCCCTCTGAAGCTATAAATATCGTAAATTTAGACCATTTGGGAATAGTAGCGGGGATCATAGATGAAATGGAATTGGTAGAAGAAGTCAACAAAAAAGTGGGAATAAGAGTTAAAGAAACTGTCAGCCCAGGACAAGTAATGAAAGCAATGATTTTGAACGGATTGGGATTTTTGAGCGCCCCAATCTACCTATAGCCTTTCTCACAAAGATGAGGTATGATGTTACTGACACTCATTCGTGAGGGTCAAACAGAGAACACACGATCGAATGAACTATAATTATATGGTTACGCACAAGCCACGCGAAAGCGATAGCACACATAATAGCATTTTTCCGACAGCACGATCTTGTTGACTTACAACACGTTTACTTGTACTCCTCTTCATACATTGTTAAAAATGAAAACTTATTCGATTGATTTTAGGCAAAAAATTCTTGATACTTATCATACTGAACCGATTTCACAAAAAGCAATAGCTAAGCGTTTTTCTGTAGCCCTCAGCTTTGTACAAAAATTGCTTAAACAATATCGTGAAACAAAAAACATTACTCCGCGAACTGACCGATGTGGAGTCAAAGGCAAACTGAATGCAGAGCAACTACTCATCTTGGCCCAATTGATTGAAGAAAATAATGATGCAACTCTTGAAGAACTTCGTTATTTACTTTATGATAAAATTGGATTTTCCGTTAGTAGAGCAACAATAGCAAGAATGATAAAACTCTTAGATATTACTGTCAAAAAAAACTCTGTTCCCTTCAGACAAAGGCACCGACCGAGTTCAACTCCTACGGTGTGAGTTCTGGGAAAAAATTAAAGAGATTAGTTTAAAAGACTTAATATTCATTGACGAATCGGGAGTTAATTTGGCAATGGTTAGGTTATATGCCAGAGCTTTAAAAGGTGAAAGAGCCAAGGGGCCAAAACCAACTAAACGTGGTAAAAATGTCTCAATAATTGGAGCAATGTCAGTTAAAGAAATTTTGACATCGGTTAATCTAATAGGCCCAACTGATGCAATTACATTTGAAGCTTTTCTCATCAGAAAACTTGTGCCAAAACTATGGAAAGGGGCTTGTGTAGTGATGGATAATTGTCCCATTCATTTGGGAGAAGAAGTGAAAAAAGCGATGGAAAAAAAAGGGGCAAGATTAATATACTTATCTCCTTATTCACCAGATTTTTCACCAATTGAAAATCTGTGGTCAAAACTTAAAATCATTCTCCGTTCTATCAAGACTACTAATTATCAAGAATTAGCAAAAGCACTCTTAGTTTGCGTTCGGTCAAGTTACATCGTCAAATATTTTTAACTGGTTTACACACTGCTGTTATTGTACCTCATCTTTCTGAGAAAGGCTATACATTACCATATTGTTCGGCTCTCTGCGAAACTATTTTTACCTGAATCCTTACGGAGCATACAAAAACTGTCAGGAAAAGAGCCAGGAAGTTGAGGCAGAATCTGAGGATACAGAATCTTCCATGAAAACCATAAAAATCGTTCACGGCTACTAAGCGAGATAAAAGACCCGATCTCAAACAATTTATCATTGATACGATCGTAAGTGGGGATGGAGACGTACCATTATATCTGAAAATAGATGACGGAAACGCCGATGATAAAAGTGTCTTTGTGTCAAGATTGAAAGAGTTTAAAAATCAGTGGACATTTGACGGAATCTGTGTAGCAGATAGTGCCTTATACACAGCAGAAAATTTGTCAGCAATGGCAGGAATGAAATGGATAACCAGAGTGCCGTTAAGCATAAAAGAAGCTCAAAATAAAATCTGCAACATAGAAGATAGTGACTGGGAAGATTCTCAAATAAAAGGCTATAAAATAGCACCCAGAACCAGTGAGTATGGCAACATCAAGCAGAGATGGCTAGTCATAGGAAGTGAAATCAGAAAACAAGCAGACCTTAAAAAAATAGTCAAACAAGTAGAGAAACAGTTAGAATCCGCCAAAATCTCACTGCGTAAGCTATCCAGGCAAGACTTTGCTTGTATTGCTGATGCATAAATTGCAATAAAAAAGTTATCAAACTCATGGAGATATCACCAAATAACATAAATTAACTGCCAAGAAAAGCCAGTTAAAACAACAAAAATAAAGCTCAAAGAATCGAGCGAGACACAGACAATAGTCTATCAAGTAACAGGTGAAATAGAACCCCGAATTTCAGCAATCGAAGCGGAAAAAGTCAAAGCTGGGAGATTTATATTAGCCACAAATATTTTAGAGCCTAAAGTAGTGAGCAATTCACAGGTATTATCGGAATACAAAGCGCAGCAAAGTAATGAGAGGATTTAGATTTATCAAAGATCCGTTAGGGAGCATCTCAGTTATGAAATAAGTAGAAATACTCAGGCAAAAGCCAGATTAAGATAAGAGCAGCGGTGCTTGAGAACTTGAGAGATATTGTTGCGGTTCCATTGAGCACCCGATATTTTAATTCTACGCCCAATCTGCTTAATTGTCGATTCGACCGTACCGCTGCCAATCGTAATTCCTTGAGATTGAAAGGAATGGTAGTCAGGTATGCGTTGTCGATGTCTTTCAAGATAAGCCAGAAAGTTTTTTACTTTCTGAGCATCCCAATCGGCAAAAGTAGCGATAGCTTCCTGAATTCTGCCATACCATAGGCTAGTACAGCTCGGCGTAAATACACAGACTATTAGGCCGCCAAGACTTTACCCTTATATGTCCACTTAAAAGGCTT
>NZ_JAUBVF010000133.1:0-2993 GCF_036705685.1 Microcoleus sp. AT3-A2 | reverse complement strand
TGCAAACCCAAAAACCCATCGCTACCCTCACCGGGCATAGCAATTCGCTTATTAGCCTAGCCTTTAGTCCAGATGGCAAAACTTTGGCTTCTGGAAGCGATGACAAAACCATCAAACTGTGGAACCTGCAAACCCAAAAACCCATCGCTACCCTCACCGGGCATAGCAATTCGCTTATTAGCCTAGCCTTTAGTCCAGATGGCTTAACTTTGGCTTCTGCAAGCAGTGACAAAACCATCAAACTGTGGAACCTGCAAACCCAAAAACCCATCGCTACCCTCACCGGGCATAGCAATCCGGTCTATAGCGTCGCCTTTAGTCCAGATGGGTTGACTTTGGCTTCTGGAAGCGATGACAAAACCATCAAACTGTGGCACCTGCAAAGCCAAAAACCCATCGCTACCCTCACCGGGCATAGCAGTTCGGTCAATAGCGTGGCTTTTAGTCCAGATGGGTTGACTTTGGCTTCTGGAAGCAGTGACAACACCATCAAACTGTGGCACCTGCAAAGCCAAAAACCCATCGCTACCCTCACTGGCCATAGCGATTTGGTCAATAGCGTGGCTTTTAGTCCCGATGGCAAAACTTTAGCTTCTGGAAGCAGTGACAATACCATCAAACTGTGGAACCTGCAAAGCCAAAAACCCATCGCTACCCTCACTGACCATAGTAGTTCGGTCTGGAGCGTCGCCTTTAGTCCTGATAGCTTAGCTTTGGCTTCTGGAAGCAGTGACAACACCATCAAACTGTGGGTTTGGGATGTTGATCCACTAATGGCATTTGGTTGCAATTGGATTAGCGATTATCTCAGAACACATCCGAAAGTGGCAGAAGAATACAAACCGATATGTGCTGATTACCTCAACCAACCGTCAATCAAATAGGATTTAGGCAAAAACAGCTAACCAGCCAGATGTTCGCACTACATTTTTTACCACCACTTCCACTTTTTCCGTTGTCCATTCCTCACTCGCATCAGTCACAACCCTAATATTTCGCTGCGCCGAATCTTCCTCAACAACCGGCACCAGCATCAGATTATTAAATCTTCCTATTTAATTTTCACTTTTGTAGTTAGGCGAGGTTTGGGGAGTTCAAAAGGCGGTAGGTGCTAACTCTGAGGGATATGGCACTGATGTCCCTTTGAATATAAAGTGTAAAACTCCTGGAGTGCTGACATTTGTTCTCCCAATCTAGATATCTCTACATCCAAGGGAGGGAGTAGTTTCTCCAGGTGGCGCACCTCACTAAACCACAGTCGTAACTCTGGTTTGAGAGTTGCATAGAGCGTTTCGGGGCAGGAGAGTAATATGGCTGTTATGATCTCTGCTACGAATGGCTGTTGCGACCACTTCCCTAAAACAGACATTGCATCCCCGTCATCACTCGACAAGCATTGGTGAACAATATCAAACAGTGAATTTAACTCAATAGCTGCCCGTAATTTCTCAAGAGTCTCTGCCGTCTCTGAGGAGGTATGCAGCATGGTTGTAAATTCAACAGGCCAATGGTGCAGAATGATACTGACAACTGAAGCAATTGAATCAGGTTGCTCTTTTCTCAGAATGTCTGGGAGTATTTCTGCAAAGTAAGTAGCAACAATACGCCACTGATGTAAATCACAACCAACATGAAAGAAGGTTTCGGGCAACCTTTCACTCTTCTGTAATAAAATATAACCTCGACATTGATTAGTGACGGGATCGACAGGTTCAAATGCTTGCCATAACAAAGGCAGAGAAACCCAGTGAGGTGGATATTTGAAACGGGCAACATCCAGCAGAAGAACTAGATCTCGCTGTGGATGATAACCACCAATTGGCGAAAAGTGACCATCACCCGTTTGTCCCAATACCTTTCGGCTGTAAGAAACAACTAGATGAATATCACCTGGCGCCGTAGTCACTTTCTCAACTGCTTGCCGAAAGTTTTCCAAGCTGCTTTGGTGGTAACGGTTAGGTTTTACCACAGCACCGTTGCAACGTGCTATACAGACAAACTCATCAAAGGTGATACCGTTTTCTTTAATTACTGAAAGAGGTAAACAACAGTCTAAAAATTCCTCTCCATACCATCTCCACACTCCTTTCCAAATGCGACCCGGATCGATGGATAAGGCATTAAGAACAACAACTAAACTACCCAATCCACAAAAAGCGGGTTCTGCTTGAGTATGAAACTGTTCCCCTAGAGCAAAATACCCCTCCATACCTCCCAATGCCAACGCTTCTCGAAATATTTGCTTTCCCTCTACGGAGGAAAAGGCAATAGCAGAATCGGGGAGTGAACGACGATAAAACCCTTGAGCAGACATTGAGCGTTTTAACCCTTATTGCTTATGGTGCTAATAAATATTATGCAAAATCGTCACATTGATAATGATGAATGCACTTATTTACTATTTTTTTCGATTTTAGCAATAAAACGCTGCGAAGATTTGATTTTGTGGGCGCAAATTTAAAAAACGTGACCATTTGCGACGACGGCTAGGCATCAAGATGATGAAACTATTCGGAAATTTCCCACAGATTGAGCGTTATGCAGCTCGAATTAATCAAGCTTTTCTGAATAGCCTCACTCACGCGATCGATGTTTTAGAAGAGTCGGCTCAAGAGTTGTAATAGTTGCAATAAATCAAATTTAAGCCGGTGATTTGGGTTGGCAATGAGGTGGTCGATTTCAGGTGATTTATATGGAGGTTGCTGATAAAAATATGGAATTAGAAAATACCTTACAGCGCCCCTTACTGCTCCATTGTTGGCTGGCATAACCAGCCATTCTGTCAAAAATTACTATCAACTATCGGCTAATTTTATGGTAGCATAAAGGAAAGCTTCATCACAGTTAATTGATCGTGTTTACCGTTGGGTGGGGCGGGTTTTTGAGATTGTTGGTTTTAGCCTGAAAAGGTTGGTGAACCCGCCCCTTGTATCTTAAAAGAGTGAGTCAGGCGATTGCCACGTCATTGATTCGATCATACCGACAATCAGTCG
>NZ_JAUBVF010000041.1:0-55723 GCF_036705685.1 Microcoleus sp. AT3-A2 | reverse complement strand
ACTAATTATAAAATGGAACCGAAAAATAAAAAATAAAGGTAACTTAGTTAATGCAGTTTAGATGTCGAACAGCTTAACATAAGAAATGCTCTTGCGAATATTGTGAAAGCCTACTGATTCGTAAAGCCGCAGCGCACCGCAGGAATTTTCAGCATCGACGCCGAGAATAGCAGTCTCGACACCGGCAGCTTTGAGTCGATGCAAACCAGCCAGCAACATTGCTCGTCCCAATCCAATTTTGCGGAAGCCACGCCGCGTACCGAGAACACAAATCCAGCCTTCGTTTCTGCCGGTGCGATCGTTTTCATCGGGGTTAATTTCGCAGTAGCAAAAAGCGGCAAAAGTGCCGTCTGCTGCAACAGCGATCGAATCTAGCTCGTTTCTATAATTGGGTAGAGTTGAATAGTAATTGGATTTCTCTACTGTAAAATCGTGGTGGTTCCAGTGGTCGATAAACGACTGGTTGAACATTTCTACCCAAGCTTCCGCATCCTGTTCGCAGGAGACTTGACGCAGCAAGAAACCTTCGGGAAATTGCGGTTCTGGGATTTGTTCACAGAGCGATCGCGCCATGCGGAAAAAATAGCGATCGGCCCTGAAACCGCAACTTGCGAGCACAGAAATGCGATCGCAATCCTCAGCGCGAGCCCAAGATCGCAGCTTCACGGGCGCGCTCCGCATCGCAGACACCTCGCGCATCCGCACTTCACCCCAGGCGATCGCGGCTGCTTCCACGTCGCCCGATCGCGCGTCGGGGCGGACCCGAAACGACAGCCAACCGTCTATGACTTCCCCCGGTTCAGAAACCGACAACTGAGCAAAACCGATTAATTTTCCCTCCGCATCTTCCCAAAGGCGGATATCGCGCGCTACATCTAGGGAAGGTTCGTTAAATTCTTGTTGTAATTCGGAGATTGAAGTGCCTTGATCCAGCCGATCGACTTCTTCGCAAGTATTGATTAAATGTGCGATCGCATCTAAATCGCGATCGCCTGCATAGCAGCGCACCGAGAGATTTGCCATCATAGCTAATCACCATTTCCTGTTGTTATTCAGTTTAAAAATAGCTTGGGCGATCGCACTTTTATCGATCGGGCGGGTCGATTCACATTAAAAATCCGACCACGCAAACACTCACAGTAATCCAACCGCTACCGCCATTGGCTGCTATCGTGAGCGCAAAATGAGTGGAAAACGACAAACTAGAGACAGTTTAAAGTCTCAAAGCCTTGTGAGTCGTATGTTATTGGGGATGGGAGTAGAAGGACTTGAACCTTCGACCTTGAGATTAAGAGTCACCTGCTCTAACCAACTGAGCTATACTCCCGCATCTAGAATAGTATAACACAATATTTTAATTTTCGCATATTTCACCTTTTTTATTAAGTTGTGTGGTTACTGGGTGCTTCTGAATGTAACTAATATATCCGATCGCTCCCTTGGTTAGAGATTTGCGATCGACCTTTTTATTTGTTAGCGCCCAGTTTCGCAGCAGCAGCCATTTTATCGCGCTGCGCCCGCATCTCTACAGACGATCGCAGCAAGGTGCGATCGGTACTCAAAAGGAGATAAGCTGGTGTCAACTAAATATGACTGCTGCTAATGCCTGAACAAGAGGAAGGTTCCAAAACCATAAAAGTTACAATGCCCAACCGAATCCATCAAAAGCTGAAGAAGCTGTCTGACGAGTCAGGAATATCCATGTCTAAACTGATGCTCCTGGCAACTATCAACGAATATAAGCTGATTGACGATAAACTTACCCCTGACTAGCCCCATTTAGTACCCTCTCTTTCCCCATTGTGCTATCCTTCAGGAAAATAGTCAACCCTGGAGGTGTGCTTGTGACCCAAGATGAACTCGAAGCCCTTGTCGATGAACTCGGCTTAGTGTCAGTCGTCAGCCTGTTGGCAAATATCTGCCACAACAAAGCCCGACAAACCTTGTGCCTGAACGGACAAGGGGCTACTCCTTATACCGCTTGGAACAGCAACGGCTTCTTGCTGAAGCAGTTGATGACCAGACTGCGGCCGATCGGCAGCTACGATCGCGATTTAGACCTCAAGAACAACTGAGGTTCTGAGGTTCAACCCGTGCAAGTGCGTAAAGCATTGGTTTTAATCGGTTAACAGCCGAGTATGTATGCTTTAACTGTTAGGGCACGGGTTGAAACTCTTCGATTTGGACTTGAACCTTGAATGGAGAGGACGGGGCTCGAACCCGCATCGATCGACAGCAACTTTCAGGAAACGCGCTTCCTTACTGCCCGCAAGCAGATGAGAACTGCCCCCATCTCGGACTGTTAATTCCTTTCAGTGCCTCCGCAACCCGCTGCCAGTTTGCATTTTCAGGGAACGTCGCCAAGCAACTTTTTACCCTACTCAACAAACCCGATCGTCCTTTTGGGAGCCGCTTTTCCAAAGTTTTTACGGTGCCATTCCACTTAGGCGACCTCCCCATAATTTTGCTCGCTGTATGATAGTAAATCTCGTGAAAATAATTAATCCTCATCCTCCATAATTTATATAAAATCATAAGAAATCCACCGAGGAGGTACTGCCCCTCCTATCGCCGCGTTATCAGCACGGTGTCTCGCTTTTCGACTTCCGGTGGTTAAAAGGAAGATGAAGGAATCGAACCCTTACAGTTACCTGTACCCCAGTTTTCAAGACTGGTTGCCAACCATTTAGCGGCATCTTCCAAGGGGTGTCTGACGGGAATTGAACCCGCTATTACTGGTTCCACAAACCAGCGCCGCGACCGCTTTGGCTTCAGACACCACAAGTGGAGCCAAGGAGAATCGAACTCCTAACCTCTTGCGTGCAAAGCAAGCGCTCTACCAATTGAGCTATGACCCCGTGTAAAAGATTCACCTCTGGAGTAAATCTAAAATCTAAAATCTAAAATCTAAAAGCGACTTCAGACACCACAAGTGGAGTCAAAAAGAATCGAACTCCTGGCCTCTTGCGTGCAAAGCAAGCGCTCTACCAATTGAGCTATGACCCCGCGTAAAAGATTCACCTGTGGAGTAAATCTAAAATCTAAAATCTAAAATTGGTGTGGTGGATTGCGCTCGGATTTGAACCGATATCTTTCTAACAGCCAGTTAGATGCTTTACCAATTAAGCTACGAACCCCAGACAGCAGGAGCGGTAGGACTTGAACCCACAACATTCGAGGTAGAAGCTCGACACTCTATCCAGTTGAGTTACGCTCCCATGTTTTTTGTTAATGCGTGATTCCCTACGGGATAGCTGCACTTCACGCACTTTGACGTGCAAGTTATCAGAGCATTGCGTTTTCTCAGTTACTAGAGGGACTCCGCCGATGAGTTATTACACACTCTTTAAAGGATGGCTACCTTTAAGCCAACCTGCCGGGTTCATCGCACTCCTCGTTCTCAAACGCCCGCTAATTTTGACAGCGTTACCTTTCCTCTCGTACTAAAGTATGTAGGCTCCAAAGATTGGGAAACGCAAAGGGCGATCGCTCTTAATATAAAAAATTATCCATTCAATGGAATCAACCTCCTTAAATTAAAGTAAAAACAACGAGAGTGGCAGGACTTGAACCCACAACATCCGCGTCCGAAGCGCGGCGCTCTATCCATTGAGCTACACTCCCATATTGGTAGTCCTGACAGGAGATTACCCCGCGTCTGCTTGTAAGGCAAACGCTCTAACATCGAAGCTCAGGACTACAAAAGCGGATGATGGGACTCGAACCCATGCGCTGAGAATGGCATACTCAGATGCTAACCTTTACATCACACCCGCAAACCGATTTTAGATTGGAAATTTGAGATTTTGGATTGAAAAAACCTCTCGTTTAGCCAAGCGGATAACGAGGCTCGAACTCGTGCCTAGAGTTTGGAAGACTCGAATGCTACCGTTACACCATATCCGCAATTGTGGGGCTGGTGATAGGAATTGAACCTACAACCGACTGATTACAAATCAGTTGCTCTGCCTAATTGAGCTACACCAGCGCGCCAAGCAGATGGTGAGATTTGAACTCGCAAGAAAGCTTTACAAGAGCCTCATGTTGCCAATTACATCACACCTGCATTTTTGGTGGCGGGGGCAGGAGTTGAACCTGCTATTAAGAGGCTTATGAGACCTCCAAGCCTACCCAGGCTACTTCACCCGCGATGTCACCAAATACCCCTGACTGGCATCGAACCAACACTAACTAGATCCTAAATCTAGCGCCTCTACCGATTGGGCTACAGGGGCAAAACCGATTTGAGATTTGAGATTTGAGATTTGAGATTGAATAAAACCTCATACCCCTGACAGGCCTCGAACCTGCAAAAAACACTCGTTCTGAGCGAGTGATGTTTTCCAATTACATCACAGGGGTAAAGTCGGGATGGTTGGATTTGAACCAACGACTCCATGCTCCCAAAGCATGGCTTCTGGCCGCTGAATTACATCCCGTTCATGCTCCTAGTGAGACTCGAACTCACACTCAAAATAAAACAGATTTTAAGTCTGCCGCGTCTGCCAATTCCGCCACAGGAGCAAGTAGAAACTTAGTTAAAAATTTGGTACTCCTGGTGAGATTTGAACTCACACAACACAATTTTTGAAATTGCGGCCTCTGCCAATTGGGCTACAGGAGTGTAATTGATCTGCTTGGGTAATAGCAGAACTGGGAAGGCAGGGATCGAACCTGCATTTTGCCGCTTTCAAAGAGCGGTGCCATACCGATTAGGCGACTTCCCAATAATTGGGTGCCGGGGTAGGCTTTGAACCTACAGAAACTCCTATTTCAGAGATAGGCGACTTTAGCAATTTGTCTACCCGGCAATTAAAAAAATGGCTGCCCCAGTAGGACTCGAACCTACAACCTAGCGGTTAACAACCGCTTGCTCTACCATTGAGCTATAAGGCAACGCAATCCCCCAAGTCAGTATCGAACTGACGACCTCTTGCTCTTCAGACAAGCGCTCTACCAACTGAGTTATCGGGGGAAAACGGAGAAGGAGGGATTTGAACCCTCGACGGCTGTTAAACCGCTCTTTCTTAGCAGGAAAGCGCCTTAAGCCACTCGGCCACCTCTCCTCAGCGAGCGAGAACGGAGGGATTTGAACCCTCAATCTTCAGTTTTATTAACTGAGATGTTATCCGGCTACACCACGTTCTCAAGATTGCAACTGCATATTAAATGCAGTTACAAATGGGTCGGGCTGGAATTGAACCAGCAACGCTTTAAGCTACTGTTTTACAGACAGCTACCTACGCCAATAGGAGGGCCGACCCAAGATAGAAATTTTGGTAGGTCGCCGAGGAATTGAACCTCGATCCATCCGCTTAAAAGGCGGCTGCAAAACCATTCTGCCAACGACCCACGAGAAGTGCTGACGGGAGTTGAACCCGCAATCACTTGGGTGAAAACCAAGCGGCTTAAACCATTTGCCTACAGCACTATAAATTGGCACAGGAACTGAGATTTGAACTCAGAATGGTGGTTTTGGAGACCAGAGTGTTGCCAGTTACACCATCCCTGCTTTTGGTGGCAGCGGCGGGATTTGCACCCGCATTGACCAAGGTATGAACTTGGCGCTTTACGATTAAGCTACGCTGCAATTTCACTTTCGTTTCGTTCTTTTTCAAAGTTAAAAATTTCAATTAAAAGACTGTTAGTTTAATCTTTTAATTTCTAATTTTTAATTTCTGATAGGGAACAGAGGTTAGGGCGGGATTTGAACCCGCGAAAATCGGTTTTGCAGACCGACGCTTTGAGCCACTCAGCCACCTAACCTGGGAGTCCCGACGAGGTTTGCACTCGCAATCTTCACGCCAGAGGGGGAGACGGCTTGACTTTTGCCTACGGGACTTTGACGGGAGTAACGAGACTTGAACTCGCAACCTTTCGCTCGACAGGCGACTGCTCTGACCGGTTGAGCTATACCCCCACGAAAATGAACAATTTTCTGTCCTTGAATTACTCAAGTTGGGACGGGGTGGCGGTTGATTCCGCGTACTACAACCCGATCGGGTTATTGTTGCCGGAGTCTACACCGCCAATGTCCACAATTATGTGACACGATTAACTTCCTATTCAGTTTTCAAGGTTCATGTTGCTTGTGGGGTAAGACTTTGAAGCTCTTTCCCCTTCGCCATACATTTATACTACATTGCATAATACAAGGCTGTCAAGGGGGTAATACAACTTTTTTTTAAATTGGGTTTTTTAAAGGGGTGTTGATCGCTCCAAACAACCCTCTCCGTTCCCCCAAACCCTTATAAATCAAAAGTTTTGCTGCTAAAATGATGTTGTGGCGTAAGGTAAATCTGATGCTGAAACTGTACTACACACCAATTTCTCTGAATTCTCGCCGTCGCGCGAGGTGGCACTTCTGGAAAATGCGATAATCAGCTTTTAAATATCAAATACTACAAATCAAACCTTGTCTGAATTGCCCTTAACTCCCGTGCCCGCATCCACAGAACCCGATCGCCCAAACCTCCATCACTGGCTACACTCCTTGGATACCTGTCCGAGTACCAACAGTTGGGCGATCGCCCGCGCGGCCCAACTCCACCACGGAGATGCAGTATTTACTAGGCGACAAACCAGCGGGCGCGGCCAACACGGGCGCACCTGGCACGCCCCAACCGGTGTCTTGACAGTTAGTTTTGTACTCGACAACCTCAACCCCACTCTGTTGCCGGGACTCAGTTTAGCAGCGGGTTTAGCCGTGATTTACGCGATCGAAGATTTGGTTCCCGACTGTCGCGATATGCTGCGCCTGAAATGGCCAAACGATGTCTGGATCGATCGCCACAAATTAGCCGGAATTCTCTGCGAAGCCACCAACGGCAATGTTTCTGGCAAAACTCGCGCGGTTGTGGGAATTGGACTCAACCGCTGCGTAGATTTCGCGGCTGCGGGATTGGATGAAAGGGATCTCGGCAATGCGGTAAGCTTGCATTCTATTGCTAGTAAAATACCAGATGAACTGTGTTTGGTCGATCGACTGCGACACTATTTACTCGAACTAGCCGATATGTTTTCTACCACAGACAAGCCAGCCTCCAAGTCCGGTTTAGCGCTACTTTTGCCGGAATTGCGCCGCCGCGATGCGTTGATTGGCTGCCCGGTGGCGATCGAACTTTCCTCGGAAACCATCTGCGGAGAAGCCGCCGGCATTGATGGATGCGGCCGCTTGTTAGTATGCTTGGCGGGCGATCGAATACAAGCCTTTACCTCCGGGCGAGTTCGATTAATTTAAGAGGAAGAAGGAAGTTCGGCAACGGATTGTATAACGGATGTAACGGATGTCAGGAAGTTCGGCAACGGATTGTGTAACGGATGTAACGGATGTCAGTCCGATGGAAGTAGGAAGAAGGAACAAGGGAAATACAGTCAGAGCAATATTTTCAGCGATCAAAAATGTCCTAACCTTCTTGCCAGTTACTCTAAAATAAGAGAAAGAAGTCATTAGTCATTAGTCATTAGGGAAAATTCCCCATTAACAATGCCCAATGCCCAATGCCCAATTTCCTATGCCCTATCCCCCAATTCCCAATTACCAATTCCCAATTTTAATTTATCACCTCAAATACTACCAATCTGCTCAGCCACAGCGGTTGATTGGCCTCCACACCTTCGGGGCGACCCTTAGTAGAAGCAACTTGTATTCTGTTGCCATTTATCCCTTGTCTAACCAAAATATTTTTCACATTTGTCGCCCTTTCCAGTGCCAACTTTTGATTTTCTGCCGGAGTGCTTTTAAAATCGCTGTAGCCAACTATCCTTAAATTCTTCGTGCTATTTTTCTCCATATATTCCTTGACTTTGCTAAGCTTTTGTGCTACGTCTTTCGCCTGCAAACTTGCCGAGCCTGCACCGAAATACACGCGAACTGGCATTATTATCTTTGGTGGCGGTGGAGTTCCTATTATCACTGTATTTGTTACCGACTTCACCCCCGGAATTTTCTCAAAAGCTTGAGTTATTTTCTGAGCATCTGGTACTTTGCTCACGCTGCCTGCAACTGCGACTTTTCCCTCTGCATAGCGAGCTGAGATATTAATGCTTTCTACTTTATTCAAAAGAGCTGCTGTCCGCTTGATATCGGCTTCTACTAAAACCGGATCAGGAGGTACTTCAACGGCTATAATTTTATTTTCAATTCTTGATTGGGGAGCCGCTTGCTGAGCGATTTTTTCCGCTTTCAATCGCAGATTTTGATTCGGGACTCGTCCCGAAATCTCCAATAATTTATCTTTAACATCTGCCGCGATACGATAAACCGATAACTCTGGAGCAGATTGTAATGCTAAATTCGTATCTGCTTCTAAGCTCGCTTCAACTCCGCTGCGGTATTGATGAATTCCCCAAGGTACGCCAATTAAACCTAACGCTGCCAAACCGATAATGGGTAAAATTGGAAGTTTAGGAGATTTAGCTTTTACCTCTGTATCGATTAATTTTTGCAAGTTCGAGTTTACTTCGGGTGGCACAGTTGCTAGATCGCCGTTAAATGACTGAATTTGAGTTCCGTATTCTTGAACAATATTGTTGAATATCGCTCGCATTTTATACTTAAACCACTGGCGGGTTTCTCCTTGCATCACTACTGCTAGATAACACGAACCCGCCACTTCCAGTACGATCGTAGATGTGCCGTATTCTATAGCATCAATCTCTGCAATATTTCCCGACTGAGATATACAATCGTTTACAAAAGCGCGAATAGCAGTCAGCATCCCCGCTACCATGTCTGATTCTAGCTGTTCGCGTTCAGACTTCTGCACTGCTGAAATTACTAACCCCGATCCTGCTTGAATTAAAAAGACAGCTTTAACACTCAGTGGTGTTGTTTCTTTCACCAGCAATTCTGCTTCAGAAATTCCCTGCAATTTGGCTTTAATTTTGCGACTAATTGCCTGTGGACTTAAAGATGCTTCGAGTTTTTCATTAATCTCCCGCATCATCTCGGCGATGTATTTTAAAATCGTGCTGCCGATAATCGGATAAAGCGCATCCGACATTGCTTCTCGCTTGAGATGAATTTGCTGTTTGATAGCGGTGGCCATTTCCGGCGCGATCGCCATTGCAATTTCATCCGGCGATTCACTCATTCTGTGGCTGATTCCCACAGTCAGAGCCGGGGATATGGCTACTCCCATCGATTGTCGATTTTCTCTGGTTTTGGTATTAATTATTTCATCAATTATCGGAGCTATGGTTTCGACAAATGATTGTCTCGACTCATTAATGGTTTGGATCATCATTTCGGGAAACATGATTTTAATTCTGGCGAGTAATTCTTCCCGATCGCCTCCCCATTCAGCATCAGTAATTTTGCGATCGAGTTCCCCTACTTTATCGTTGAGTCTGTAATTATAACTTACAACTTCATCTAACAATGGTAAAATAGATTCGATTACCGACTTTTGTAGTTGAGCGTGATGGCTAACCATCAGCTCGTCAATCAAAGGTTTCAGTAAATCTGTAAACAAGTCTGTCGATTCATAAATTCGGTGTTCGATCGCCACAATCTGTTGTTCGATCTTCCCCAGTCTTTGATCAATCCTTTTATTCTGAATGATGGCATCGACAGCGGGGGCGATCGCAGATTCTATCTCTAGCTTTGCTTGCCCGATGTTTCGAGACAGCATTTCCACAATCACTGGCATTATTCTTGCCATCAACCCTTCTATCTCAGCTAAAACTTGCTGCTGAACTTCGACAATCTTACTTTCATTATTTAATATTTGTGCTGCAATACCGCTGTTTTGAATAGCAGTGTTGACACCAGGTGCGATCGCCTCTCTCACCTCTAACTTTGTCTCCTCGATTTTCCGGTTCAGCGACTCAATCATTAACGGCATTAACCTTGCCATTATATCTTCCGGCTGAGTCTTTTGCTGTCGTTGAAGATTATTTAGTCTACTTTCTACGTCGCTCAATTTGCCTTGAACTTCTCTTTGAAGAATTGCTGATTCTATCAAAGGTTGGATCGTCGCTGCTACTTGTAATTTTGATTCATCTATTTTCTGATTCAGCAAATCAGTTATTGCCGGCATTAGCATCGCCATTATCTCTTCAGGCTTCTGAGTTGGCGACTGTTGCGTAGCCAGCCGACGCTCGATGATGCTCAATACTTTTTCTTCTATTTCTACCCAAGCTATTCTTACCTGTACTGAGGGTGCGACAGTTGCTATAACCTCTAACTTTAATTCACTAATTTTGCGGCTCAGCAATTCGCTAACTACTGGTACTAGCTGCTTGATTAAATCTTCCGGTTGCTGCTGGTAACGCTGCTGAATATTTGCAACTCTATCTTCAATTCTTACTACGTGTTCTTCAAGTCCGTTTTGATTGTGAATTACTTGATTGACTGTCGGTGCGATCGCCGAAGCTACCTCTAACTTAGACTCCTCTACCTTACGGTTGAGCAGATCGCCCACTACTGGCATCAGCCGTTGGATTAAGTGTTCTGTATTCGGCAGTGGCTGCTGGCTCAAGTTAGCAATTTGATTTTCCCAATCTGCTAATTTTGCCTCCAACTCAATCGGATTAATTTTATTATTGCTCGCGAGGTCGATCGCCTTTTTTAATTCAGACTTCAACTCCTCTAATTCTTCTCTCACTAACTCAGGAATTAACGGTTTCAGTAAAACCATCAACTCTTCTGGTTGAGACATCAGTTTCTCAAAATTTTCTAACCTTTGTTCCACGCTCAAAACATTACTGTAAAATTCCGGCAAATCCCTTTCAAATAGCAATTGTTGCAACCGCTTAAACTCCTCTACTGCTTGTTCTAATTCTTGCTCAGACGGCCGATTTTTTTTGGCTACCTTCGCGGCTATAGATAAATCGGGTTCCTCATTATTGTTTTCTCGTCTTTGAGATGGGATCTCTTCATCGTTAGTTAATACTTCGGGTACAATACTCGGTGACTCGATCCGAAAAGACAATTGTTTGCGCCGATTTTCGTCATCCTCCAACCGCTGCACAGACTTTTCCGAAAGCGGTAACTTCAGCTCGCTTGGTTCTTTTTTTGATTTCTTTAATAACTGGAATTCAGTCAGTATAGTTAGCAATTCCTGAAGTTGCTCTCCAGCTTTAGAACTTGCCAGAGTTGCATCAGAAACCTCTTTTTCTGACTGATATATTTTGCCTGAATTATCATTAAATGCTGCCATACTGCGCTACCAAAAGGTGATTTTTATCGACCGAAGGAAATTACCAGCTTGCTTGCCGCCTCACCCCAGCGAAAATCAATAGGAATGACACAATTTTTCCAAGCGTCAGGCGTACTAAAGCTATCGCCTTATTTTAACTGCTGTTCTGCGACTAGCCAACTGGGCCGCCAACTGCAATGCTGCCTTCATGCTGGAGGCATCTGCAATCCCTTGACCTACAATATCAAAAGCTGTGCCGTGATCCGGAGATGTGCGGACAAAAGGCAAGCCAATTGTAGTGTTGACAGCTTTGTCAAAAGCCATCAATTTTACTGGAATCAACCCCTGGTCGTGGTACATTGCCAAGTAACCGTCGTGAGCTTCTGTGGCTAAACCGTACCAAACTTTAGCCGGTTTTACCCACAGGGTATCTGGGGGGACTGGCCCGTCTAACTGCACTTGAGGAAAGCGATCGCGCTGCGTTTCCAACCAAGGTATCATCCAGTCTTGCTCTTCATTTCCCAGTTTGCCATTTTCTCCGCTGTGAGGATTTAAGCCAGAAATCGCAATTTTCGGTCTTTCTAGCCCAAAATCTTCCCGCAAACACTCTACCAGCAATTCTAGTTTTTCGCTCAATAATTCTGGACTCAACGCATCTGGGACTTGACGCAGGGAAATATGTGTGGTAGCTAGTAAAGTTACCAGCGTCCAGCCACTGTGGGGAGATGTGGCGGCAAACAGCATTCCGAACCGCTGCGATTTTGCCCTTTCTGCGAGGAGTTCTGTTTGTCCGGGATAATTGTAACCGGCTGCCTGCCAGCAAGTTTTGGAAATCGGGCCTGTCACAATGGCCGAGAATTCGCCGGCGATGGTACGGGCGATCGCACTTTCCATGTAAGCAAAGCTAGCCGCCCCGCTAGCTGCACTCCCGACACCGGGGACAATTTCGCCCCACTTGTTGTCTGGTTCGATATCAATAATATTTAATGTTTCGGGATTTGCCGCTTTTGCTGCTGGATTGCTCGATCGCAACTTATCGTAAGTTTGCTGCAAAACTCTCCTAGAACCTATAATTGTTACCCTCAAACCAGCAGCGGGATCTGCCAAGGCCTTGAGAATCACTTCCGGGCCAATTCCCGCCGGATCTCCCAGAGTTACAGCTAGTTTTGATTCCCGATCGAGACTCAAGGCAGTTTTCTCCAACAAAATACAGGAATTTCGGCACTGAAATTTTAGCATTCATGTACCTGGTTGCCCCAAATTATATTATCTTTATTTAATGCGATCGCCCAATTGGACTTATCAAATTATGAATCCTGAAATTTTCAATGCAGCCTTTTTGTCCTTTTCCCTAATTTTCGTGGGTATAGGTGGAGGCTTCCTCCTGCTCAAATTGCAAGGCGGCGAAGAATAAGTTTTTTTAACCAATCCTTCAGAAGCCTTATACCTTCTGCCTTCTAGAGTCTAGTTTCTGCCGAAAGCAAGCCTTCTGGCGAATATCTCAAGCCTAAAATGAGAAAATTTCAGGTTTTTGTTAAGTTTTTTATATAAACTTAACAAAAACCTGATACCATCTTATTGAAAGTTTAAGATTCATAATTAATCCCTAGATGACTTTATTGATTTTAGGTGCCACCGGCACTCTCGGCCGCCAAATAGCCCGCCGCGCCCTAGACGAGGGCTACCAGGTGCGCTGTTTAGTCAGAAGTTACAGAAAAGCTGCATTTTTGAAAGAATGGGGCGCTGAACTCGTACCGGGGAACCTTTGCCAGCCAGACAGTCTGCCTCCGGCCCTAGAAGGCGTCAGTGCTATTATCGATGCAGCAACAGCCAGTGCTGCGGATTCTGTCAGCATCAAAAGAGTAGACTGGGACGGAAAAGTATCGCTGATCCAAGCAGCAGCAGCAGCAGGCATCAAGCGTTACATATTCTTTTCCTTTCTCGACGCTGAGAAATATCCCCAAGTCCCCTTGTTGGAAATCAAGCGCTGTACCGAATTGTTCTTAGCAGAATCCGGTCTAGACTACACAATCTTGAGACCTTGCGGCTTTTTGCAAGGACTGCTGAGCCTGTATGCTATGCCGATTTTGGACAATCAGGCAGTCTGGCTGCCCAACAAGCCATCCGCCCTTGCCTACATGAACACTCAGGACGTTGCTAAATTTGCCGTCCGGGCTCTTTCCGTTCCTGAAACCGAGAAAAAAAGCTTTCCGGTGGTGGGAAATCGCGCTTGGGATGCTGAAGAAATCGTGCGGTTGTGCGAACGGCTGTCAGGCAAGCAAGCCAAAATTACGCGCACCCCAGACGCCTTGTTGAAGGCTACTCGTCAATTTGCTAAGTTCTTTCAGTGGAGTTGGAACGTAGCTGACAGATTGGCTTTTTCAGAAGTTTTGGCCGCCGGAAAACCCTTGAAAGCTCCGATGGATGATGTTTACAGCGTCTTCGGCATCGACCCCAAAGAAACTACTACTTTGGAGTCTTATCTCGAAGAATACTTTAATCTCATTATGAAGAAGCTCAAGGAAATAGAGTACGAGCAGCTTAAAACTAAAAAACGGAGTAAACAAAAAATGCCCTTTACTTTTTAAAGTGCCGAAAGCTGGGATTATATACAACGACGTTAAACCTGTGGCTTGTCGCATCGCCGCAGAGTTGGAAGACAAGCTGACTGCCCGCGGCTGGGAGGTTTGCTCGGTTTCTGGTTCCGGAGGAATTCTGGGCTATTCTAGCCCCGATCGCCCCCTGTGCCACAACCCGATCGACCAACTCGTCCCCCCCGGTTTTGACAGCGACATGGAGTTTGCAGTGGTTTTGGGCGGCGACGGTACGGTACTGTCGGCATTTCGCCAAGTCGCTCCGATTGGAGTGCCGCTGCTGACTGTCAATACCGGTCACATGGGCTTTTTAACAGAAACTTACCTGAACTTGCTGCCGCAAGCTTTGGAAAAGGTAATCGCCGGAGAATACGAAATAGAAGAAAGATCAATGCTGGCGGTGCGGCTGTTTCGAGAAAACGACTGCCTCTGGGAAGCCCTTTGTCTCAATGAAATGGTGCTGCACCGGGAACCGCTGACTTGTATGTGTCATTTTGAAGTGGCGATCGGTCAGCACGCCTCTATTGACATTGCCGCAGATGGGGTAATTATCTCGACTCCCACGGGATCGACAGCTTACGCCCTTTCTGCGGGTGGGCCTGTGATCATTCCCGGAGTGCCGGTGTTGCAGTTGCTGCCTATTTGCCCGCATTCAATGGCTTCGAGGGCTTTGGTGTTTTCCAACACCGAGCCGATCAAGATTTTGCCGGCGAGTCCAAACCGCCTGGTAATGGTGGTAGACGGTAACGGCGGATGTTATGTTCTGCCCGAAGATTGGGTTCATGTCGAGCGAGCTCCGTACCCAGCCCGCTTTATTCGGGTGCAATCTTTTGAGTTTTTCCACATTTTGCGGGAAAAATTGGGCTGGGGTTTGCCTCACATTGCTAAACCGAGTTCTGTTGAGTTGCCTTGATAGTTGTTGTTGACACTCCCCGACTATCAAGGTACGGGGATTGTTGGCTCAACCAGTTGGCTGGCTCGTAGATATCATATCAAGTCGTAGCTGTAGGAGATGGCAATTCCCGTTCCCGTTTTTCACCGATTGAAGGGATTTTGATTTCTCGATCTGTTGATAAATCGTAGAATAAAGCAGCAATTAGTGTTGGTAATGTAGGGCGACATTTATCCACCGGAATCCTTAATTCTCGATCGAGCTTCCGAATCCTCTCCAAAGTCAGGCAGCGTTTATGATAGATGTATTCTCGTACTTCTGGGAGTTTAAACCATGTCTCTCGCTGAGTTAATTCCTTTGGTGAACAATCTGAGCCAGTCAGACAAATTATCACTCTTCAAACTCCTAGCCGCACAAATCCCAGACGCTGAATTACAAGTCATCTTTTCTGCATCAGAGTATCCAGTTTGGTCGCCCTACGATGCAACGGAAGCTGCAAACATTATGATGCAGATGATTCAGGACGATCGAGAGGCATCTACTCATGCCTAGTTCGATCGAGTTTCCCTTTTCTGACGATGAAGCATTACCCACGATTCCCATCACTCTGAGTCATGCAGGCTTTTCTGTCTCGGCGAATGCACTGCTAGATACTGGGTCTGCGGTCAATCTATTACCTTATGACATTGGGCTGCAATTGGGTGCAATTTGGGAGGAACAAACTGTCCGCTTGCCATTGGCTGGAAATCTGGCAACGGTTGAGGCGCGGGGTGTATTTGTAGATGTTCAAATTGGGAATCTGGAACCCGTTCGCCTAGCATTTGCTTGGGCACAAGCCTCTCAGGTTCCATTAATTCTCGGGCAAACCAACTTCTTTCGAGAATTTGATGTCTGTTTTCAGAGATCGCGATGCACGATCGAAATTATTCGCTTCTAATAAGCATCGATGCAGAACTCGGAGTTTTATTTAGCTTAACTCTCGATCGAGCTTCCCAATCATCTCCAAAGTCAGGCAGCGTTTACCATATAACGACCGTGTTCAGCGGCGGCAGACAGGTTAGAGCACCCACCGATAACCTCTGTTCTGTCCGCACCAACGCAGTGTTAGGCGGGCTTCAACAACTTAACTAAAAACCCAATAGAGCCTTTTGAACTTCCTCCGGTGAGACTTGAACTAGATTTTCAGTCGTGACAGGTTTGTACTGGTGACTCAACTCAATCATTCCGCCAACAGCGTTTACAAGCCTAAGTTGACGATAGAAAGACGGATTTGACCATACCGGCCCTTCAAGAACACCATAATCGTTTGTACCTTTAATTTTGTAAAAGGGTTTACTCATTTCTATCTAATCCTATTTACTGTTGATTGAGTTTTCCATTATTTTTGATTTTTTGAATAGATATCTTGAAATGATTCAAAATCTATTGCTATAGCACTCGTCCCCTGGTTTGCCAAACGGAGTTCCTGACAAATAATTGTATAAATTGCTGGAGGAAATCCCCCAGGAAACAGCCATCTTGTACCTCCATCTTCCATTGTCACAATACCTGAGATATTGGGATACCTATAACCAAGCTCATTTCTTATAATATGTCTCGAGAGTTCCCTACTATGTGTAAAACCTAAAGGACGCAGATCCTTTAGTAGTCGATATAACTCATAAGCCTCCGCTGTATCTAAGCGGCGATACCTCCTAGCTATTTTTAGAATTTCATCAACCTCCGCTGCATCTAAGTCATACTTCTTAGCTATGCTTAGAATTTCATAAACCTTCGTTATATCTAAGCCATACTTCTTAGCTATTCTTACAATTTCATCAACCTCCGCTGTATCTAAGCCATACGTCTCAGCTATTCTTAGAATTTCACAAGCCTCCGCTGTATCTAAGCCATACTTCTTAGCTATTTTAACTATGCTTGCAATTTCATAAGCCTCCGCTGTATCTAAGTCATACTCCTTAGCTATTCCTACAATTTCATAAGCCTCCGCTGTATCTAAGTCATACTTCTTAGCTATTCCTACAATTTCATAAGCCTCCGCTGTATCTAAGTCATACTTCTTAGCTATTCTTACAATTTCATAAGCCTCCGCTGTATCTAAGTCATACTTCTTAGCTATTCTTACAATTTCATTTTGGAGTAAAGCTTCTGCTTCCCTGCGTCGCTCCTCCTCTGCCGCTCTAAGCTGACTCTCTAAGTTATCTCGCTCAACACTTAGTTCATGTCTGCCATCAACTCCAACCAACTCTCTCGTTACAAGGTCAAGCCAACTAGGTTTGGGAGAGCCTATATTTTTCCAGATACTCTCTACTTTTTGCTTTAAACCACATAATTCATTTGTGTAACTTTGAGGGATATCGTTTGCGTTTAGCCAAAGCTTACTAACTTGTTCGCCTTTTTCGGTGGTTTCAATTTCATACCAGAAATTGACTGTTTCAAAAGCTTCGTCACTGTCCAATTTTTGGGCTAATTCAAAATGTTTTTTCTTGATTTTTTTGATATGGAAGAAAACTTTTCCATCAGGATTAAAAAAAGTATGACCTACAAACCCAAATCCTCTATCAGGATTGTAGCCTTTGATACTGCCGAAGTCTATTGTCATAAAGCTAATTCTCTTCACTTACCACAAAGGGGGCATAACTACACTATAAACAGGATTTCCCTGCTGACAAAAGAAACTTTCAAGGTAGCCTAACTTATAATTGTATCGCAGTTGCGGTATAATACTAGATATAATCGAATAATACCGCAGCTTGATGATGTATGTCAACCCGTTCTTACTCCCCCTCGGAATCTCCTGTCCTCGATCGACTTCGCCGCACGATTCGACTCAATCACTTAAGCCGTCGCACTGAAAAAACCTATCTATATTAGATTTTAGATTAGAGAGCATTTAGAGTCGATCGCACACTTTCGGCGATCGCCAGAACCAAAACATTCATCACAACTTCTTCACGCACGAATCACTGTAATTAACCGACCCATCGAGGTAGTCTGAATTTCAGTTTTCAGTCGTTCTTCTAACTCCGGTGCATTCTCGCTGCGATCGAATATCACCAACCACCCTTCATCTCGTCCCAATCGAGCCAAATATCCATCTAACTGTTCCAACCCTTTACTCAACGGATCGACTTTCCGAGTTCGCCAAACCTTCAGTTCAATTCCCAATGTTACCTCACCATAACGCAAACATAAATCCATTCTGTCGCGTCCAATGGCATATTCCCTCTCCAACGTTCCCCCACCATTAATCACCCGATGCAGAAACGCCATCAACACTAAATGCGGGGCTATTTCGGGATAAGATGCACTTTTGAGTAACGGTTCGCCATGCTGTAGCCAAAATTCCAGAAAAGTTTTGAGTAACGCTTGCGTGTCTAATGTCCCCTGGGCCGTTAACCAACTCGGTGCAATTTGGGGTAGAGAAGCCATTGGCGTTACGGTGAGCACGCGGGGCAAAACTTCGCGATAAATTGGATTGGCGATCGTCAATCCACCCTGAACATCCATCTTACACAAACCCAAATCGATTAAAAACTGAATATCATCATTGGGGATATTGCCCAGTTCCAAACCCGCCAACATCGGCTCGATAATGGCTTTGACTCGATTTTCTCTGAGTCGTTCTGCCAAACTATCTAAATGCGTATCTTGCCGTTTTATTAAAATTTCTTTAGCTGATAAAATATGTTCTGGTGTAATTTCTATAGATTCATCTGTTACTAATTCTTCTACAATTTCCTTAGCTAAAGCATTCACTAACCAAGGTTGTCCCTGAGTCAGTTCAAAAGCTAATGCTACGGCTTCAGGTGTAAAAACTTGTCCAGTATATTGGGTATGTTGCGCGTAGAGTTCGGCGACTTCTTCTGCATTAAAATCTCTCAGAGTAATCGATCGCACTTTAATATTAAACGGACTGGATGTATGGAGTCGATCGCTTCCCCCCGCAGCCACTTTGTAATCGCGAACATCCCGCAAACCAATTAAGCCCACCGATTGCGGAAACGCTTTCGGGCGATTGGGATAACCATCGCGCAGTTGTCGCAGCATAGAAATCAACGCTTGGTCTTGCAATGCGTCGATTTCGTCGATAAAAATGACCAAAGGACGAGATGAAAATTGTGCCCAAGCTTGTAAAGCAGCCCGAATTTTCTGTCCCGACTGTATGCTTGTCCAGTCTGGCGGTTGCAGTTCGGGTGGGAGACGGAAGGAAATGTTGTCTCGCCAAGCGCCCAGAATGGCCTCTTCTGCACCGCCGATATCTTGACTGAAGGGTGCGCCGACTTCAGCCGAAACCATGACGGCGGTGTATTGTCCGCTTTCGGTGAGTTGTTTGGCTAACGCCAGCATAGCGGTGGTTTTCCCCACTTGCCGGGGTGCATGGATGACGAAATAGCTTTGCTGAGCAATCAGTCGCTCTAAATTCGGGAGGCGACGGGTGGCAGGAAGCAGATAGTGAATGTCATCGCGGCACGGGCCAGCAGTATTGAACCAACGTGGCATAGGTCAACTGGGGCGAATGGGGCTGCTCTCAGTTTACTGTACTGTTATTGGAATGGCGTTCTAGTTGTTAAGCGGGGGTTTGTAGCGACTCTCCGAGCCCGATGAAACTCTCTATGAGCGAAAGTCGTGCTCGATTCTTGATTCATAGAACAGAAGAACCCCAACTGCCAACTGCCAAAGTTTCACTCTTCAACGCGATCGCCCAATTCGGCTAAACGAGTGCGAGACTGCCGCCACTTCGCCTGCACTTTGACAAATAACTCCAAATATACTTTGCCCTCAATTAACTTTTGAATCTGTTCTCGCGCCGCACTGCCGATCGACTGTAAGCGGAAACGATATAACTCAAATGAGTGACACTCCAATGTGTGAACTCACACAAGTGTCACTATAAAAAGCGACTGTGAAGCCATCAAAGACAGCAGTTATACCTGAAATATCAAATGAAAACACTCGAATGCACAGAGGATTCCCATCATGTTTACAGAAGAAAAAACTCTCAATAATCAAGCTATGGCTCTCGTCGCCGATACTACTTCTCAATCAACTCTTGCAGTTGCTCAAGCCTCTGAACTGATGAAACCCACTTTAAAGCGGGGTTCTACTGGTCAAGCCGTCAAGGAACTGCAACAGCTTTTATATCATTGGGGATATTATTACGGTTTTTCGATCGATGGTATTTTCGACACCTATGTTGAAGACGCCGTCAAAGACTATCAACACCGCGTCTTTTTACCTGAAGATGGGATTGTCAGTCCTCTAACCTGGCAAGCACTATACTCTGGTGCACCTGTGAATATGCCGACTCTCATGAATGGTAGTTCAGGTAATGCTGTCAAAATTGTTCAGAATGTCTTGAAATTGAATGGATACTATTTCGGTTTTGTTGACGGATACTTCGGGGTTATGACCAAAGTAGCGGCGATCCAGTTCCAAACGATTAAGGGTTTACCAGCCGATGGAATTGTCGGGCCGAGAACTTGGCACGCTTTGAGCAAGTTACCGCACTAAACAACGGTCTATCTCACTTGTATAGGACTTACGTGCCGACTCTAATTGTAGGGTGTGAAACGCGCACCTTACAACTACAGGTAGTGTAGTTTCTCAGTTATTGCGTAAGTCCTGTTAGTTAAGCTTTAATCATTTATGAGGTTAATCAAATGACACATTCTGCTATCCTTGAAGCTACAGCAAATTCGGCAGAAAACGGACAAGAGCTGGCTGAATTTTTGCAGGAAAATAATGGACACTACTCGGCAATGCGAGCGATGAGTTTTATTGCACTGATTGCAGCAATTGGGTTTGGCGCAATCACAATAACTAGCAAGAATGCTGATGGCAAATACATTACAACTTCTTTTTTAGTTGCTGCTTTTGCACCAAAAGCTGTTCAAAAATTTGCCGAACGTCCTTAAAGAGTTGACTGTTGACAGTTGACTGTTGCGGGCGGAGTTTTTAGGACAATGATTTAAACTGAACTTCGGCCTACGAGGGGAAGTTCAGTTGTAAAATCTCTCAACGATCGCCCTTATTTGCTCCATCAGTTCGCTTTACTCTTCAACGCGATAGCCCAATTCCGCCAAACGGGTGCGGGACTGCCGCCATTTCGGCTGCACCTTGACAAATAACTCCAAATATACTTTGCCTTCAATTAACTTTTGAATCTGTTCCCGGGCCGCACTGCCGATCGACTTGAGCATACTGCCGCTTTTACCGATTAAAATACCTTTTTGGGAATCGCGTTCGACGTGAATTGTCGCTAGAATGCGAGTAATTTTTGCTTCTTCTTGAACAATGTCGATCGCGATTGCTACGGAATGCGGCACTTCTTCCCGCGTCAGCAGCAAAATCTGTTCCCGAATCAATTCGCCCATAATAAAGCGTTCCGGCTGGTCAGTCACCAAATCGGGCGGATAATAATAAGGCCCAACGTCCAAATGTTCGATTAACAATTGTTGCAGCGGCTCGACACCCTCGCCCGTGAGAGCGGAAAATTTTACTACAGGCCACTCAGGATTGACAATTTGCTCGTAAGTTCGATCGATCAACACGGAATCCTCCGGTTGTTCGTCCAACTTATTCATCCCCAAAATCACCGGAACTTTGCAATTGCTGAGAATTTCGACAATATATCGATCGCCCCCTCCCGATTCCACCGAACCATCCACCACAAACAGCACCACATCTACCGACTGAATGGCGGTGCGGGCATTCTGCACCAAAACCTTGCCCAATTGGTGATGTGGCTTGTGAATTCCGGGAGTATCTACAAAAATAATTTGTGCTTCCGGTGTCGTTAGGATGCCCCGCAGCCTGTTACGTGTCGTCTGAGACACCGGCGAAGTAATCGCAATTTTCTGCCCCACCAACTGATTCATCAGCGTTGATTTTCCGACATTTGGGCGTCCGACTATACCCACAAAGCCCGATTTGTAACCCGCCGGAGCCGCGGGAACACCCATAATGTCCGATACGTCGATAAATTTACTATCTTCCACTAAAATCACCTATTTTCAAGCCCCTTCTTTCTCTGTCTATTGTCGCCTGAAAATACTCAAACGCCCATCGATGCACTCTAGCATCTTTCTCGCCCTGGTATAGCGCGCCACACTCAAACGTCGATCGAGCCGCAAACCAGTGTTAAAACGTGATATGCGATCGGCAAAACTTGATATCTGAGACAAAATTTGATAAAGTTCCAATGACATCGATCGAAAATGAATCATTCTGGTAAAACCGACTCCCCAATGCTGTAACAACTTCAGATGTGTAAATATCTAACTCAACTGAAACTCTTCTACAGTTTGTCAGGTCAGCCAGTTTTAACATTTTTGAGAATGTTTGGTAATAAATTAGGTAAGTTGAACTCAAACTAAAAAGCTCAATATCATCAGGCGCTTTCTCAATAAAAGCTAGTGTCTTTTGAGCATACCTAAATTAGTGCTAATCGTCATAAAGTTGAGGAGATGAATCGAATGAAATCGAAATTATTTTGGAGTTGCTGCACCGTTTTGGTAGCAAGCTTGCCTATTCCCGCCTTGGCTCAAACAAGCCCTCCCACCAGCCCTCAAGCAGGTATTGACTACAAGGGTGGCTCGAAGAATTACCAGTTGGTACCGGGCAGAATCCAGGACAGAACCTTGCCCAGAGCCTTTGACTTTCCAATTATTACCAATGTTGGTACTGACACTAGCATCACCTCGGATTTTCTAATTACCGATCAGTTTCGCGCCCCAGCGGGTCGTACAGAATACACCGGAGCTCTCACCGCCTGGGCAACATCAATCAGAGAATGTCTGGCCAAACAACCACTCTTGATTCGAGCCAGCACTAAGAACCCGATTCAGATTAATGGTAGAGTAGGCACGATTGTCAGAAACGCAAATAACCGTGCAGTTTGCAAATAAGCCAGCAATATCACAGGGGCTAAATTGACCGTAATTGCTGTAAGGGCGGGTTCACCAATATCTCCCATGCAAGCATCGATACAGTAAACCCGTCACCGCAGCGATATTGGGGTCAATCGAGGCCAGTTGATATAACTTCCGCTATCTTAAAGATAAAAACTAGAGAGTGTTTTTGAACAAAAAGAGCAATAGAAAACCTATTGCTCTTTTTGTTGGCGAAATTTCAATTAATATCTACTAGGACTGGTATGATATCGGCTGAAACGACATCATATAAGAGGTTTGTAGTGAGGAATGCAAGTCCTTATCAAAGTTTAAGGACTTGCATTCCTCACTGCAAACGACATAATTACGCAGAAACCAGATTTTTTCCAAAAAATCCCGTGCAACCCGATGGATATGGATTTTAACACCTGGTTTATCAAAGTTTGTCTGCGTAATTCACGATTTAGGAGCGCAAAATTCATGTGTACTCAGTAAAATTTCGCCATAATCAGGAATCCAAGCTAGCCACTCTTCTTGCGAACATTCACACAACAGCCACGCTTCGTCAAAGCTGAATGCGGTTGGCGGATTGAACAATTTAACCCACATAGAAGGAGTTAATTTTGGTGCAGGTACGGCGCAGCCAAATTTTTCCCAGTCGCGGACACTGAAGCTTCCGGGCGTTGGTTGGGATTGCCAAGTACGAATATCTGTTTGCAGTTGCATAATTACTCCTGTCTAGCTAAGAGTCTGCACCAGGGCGTGGTTGAAACAACCCAGAGCGAAGGCGCAGATAAATTTTGATTATGTAGTCTATGTTACCGAATTATATAGGCGAATGTGTAAGGTTGTAGCAAAAATTTACAATCGAGAGGAAAAAACTGGCTCAAAGCTGAAAAGGTCGATCGGCTATTGTTCAGCTCGGCAAAAATCGCCTACCATAGCAAACAACATCTGATTTATTTCAAAAATTCCGACATGAACCAAGCTACCAAATCCCAGTGGAAAACTCTAGACCGCTTTGTAGAAATCAACTCTCATTGGGTAAAACTAATCGCCGAACATCTCGAAACAACCGAAGGGCAAACAGTAGAATATTGGCGAGTAGAAAGAGCAGATTCAGTTGTAATCTTGACAATTCAAGCTGACAAATTGGTGTTTCCCCCACCCATGTATCGCCCCGGCGTAGCATCCGCAACCCTCGATTTTCCCGGCGGTCGCGTACCAGCCCAAGTCACGCCAGCAGCGGCAGTTCCACTTATAATGAAAAGGGAACTAGGCGTGACAGAAAGTGCGATCGCCCGCATCGAACCGATTAACACCGTCGGCTGGGCAATAAACAGTTCCTTCTCAAATCAAAAACTCTACGGTTTTGTTGCAGAATTGCATCCGACAGCAATAGTAAACCCCGAACTGATCGGTGCTGAATATCCTGTCACCCCAGACGGAATTCGCGACTTGCTCAAGAAATTAACTTGCCTCCAATGTCGAGCCTTACTGCTAGAATGGCAAAATAAAGTCGATTTTAGATTTTAGATTTTAAAATTGAGAATTGTCCCCCGATGCTCGCTGATTTGAATTTTAGGACTTACGCTCATCAACCCGGTTTTTCTGACAAATCTTGGGTTAAGTAGCAAATTATCTAAGAAGAAAACCGGGTTTCTAGCCCCTTGTCTGTAAGTTCTAAAATTCCTGAAAACCCAAATCACCGGAACTAATCATGCCTCTCAATAATGAAGTTGCTGTCGAATGCCTCGACGTGACATATCGCCTCAACCGCAGGCATTTAGTAGACAAACTCAATTTCAAAGTGCTGCAAGGAGAAGTTTTAGTATTGCTGGGACGCAGCGGGAGTGGCAAAACTACCACCATGAAATTGATTAACAATTTACTAACGCCAAGCAGCGGCGAAGTTCTTGTCATGGGAAAACCAACAACTCAGTGGAACCCAATTCAACTGCGCCGAAAAATTGGTTATGTAATTCAAGAAATTGGTTTATTTCCACATTTTACCGTCGAGCAAAACGTCGGTTTAGTGCCAAAATTGGAAAGTTGGGAGGGCGATCGTATTCAATCTCGCGTCCGGCAACTGTTAGAATTAGTCAACCTCGACCCCCAGCACTTCGCCAAACGCTATCCCCATCAGTTATCCGGCGGACAGCGGCAGCGGGTAGGCGTCGCTAGAGCACTGGCCGCTGACCCTCCGATATTGTTAATGGACGAACCGTTTGGTGCTTTAGACCCGATTACTCGTCTGGAATTACAGCGGGAATTCGGTCAATTGCAGCAGCAACTTGGCAAAACTGTGATTTTTGTGACTCACGGCATTCAAGAAGCTTTTTTGTTAGCTTCTAGAATTGGTTTGATGCAAGACGGACGGTTGATTGAATTGGGTTCGCCCGATGATTTTATGAAATCTCAGCATCCAGAAGCGCGCGCATTTATTGACTGTTTGCAAGTAGCTAGATTTCAATGATTTAGCAAAAAATTGATAATATAGTTTTAGTAACTAAGCTGATAATCAAACGATGCACAGTCTTTACGAGACAGACTTCTATGCTTGGACGCAAGAACAAGCCAAGTTACTTCGCAAGTGTCAGTGGAGTCAACTTGACTTGCCAAATTTAATTGAGGAGATTGAATCTTTGGGCAAACAGGAACGTCAAGAACTTAGAAATCGTTTAAGCATTTTGCTGGGACATTTGCTGAAGTGGCAATATCAGCCCCAGCAGCGCAGCCGTAGCTGGCTGTCTATAATTTGAGTGCAGCGACGGGACACTCAGAGACTGATACAAGATAACCCAAGTCTGAAACCTTACTTGCAAGAAGCTTTCCAAGAAGCTTATCAAAACGGTAGAGATTTGGCAGTAGGAGAAACGGATTTACCTCTCAAAACTTTTCCTCCAAACTGCCTTTACAGCTTAGAGGAAATTCTGGACTCTCGGTTCTATCCTGGTGAACCCTGTCCTGAAATAGAAAATGATTTATAAAATTGACAGCAATCAGCAATAACTAATTACCCAATGATAATTTTTATCAACCGCTATGGCGCTGAGATAATTCAGCGCGCCAGTGAACACTTATATTTAGTAACTGTTGCAATTTTTATCGCTATTATTGTGGGGATGCCCCTGGGGATTTTAGCCACGAGAAAACCTAAATTGAAAAAGCCAATTTTGGGATTTGCTAATATTATGCAAACAATTCCCAGTTTAGCTTTGTTTGGCTTGCTAATCCCGGTGCCTGTATTGGGTGGAATAGGCGATCGCACGGCAATTATCGCCCTCACTCTGTATTCTTTACTGCCAATTATCCGCAATACTTATACTGGTATTGTCGGTGTCGATCCAGCGATTACGGAAGCCGGAAGAGGCATGGGAATGACTGATATGCAACTGTTATGGCAAGTGGAAATTCCCCTGGCGCTGGGCGTGATTCTGGCGGGCGTGCGAGTTGCCGCAGTAATTGCGATCGGACTTGCTACAATCGCCGCTGCAATTGGTGCAGGGGGCTTGGGGGTGTTTATTTTTCGGGGCGTTGCTACCGTCAACAATCAGTTACTTTTGGCTGGGGCAATTCCGTCAGCTTTAATGGCCTTAGCTGCGGATTTTGGGCTGGGTTTGGTAGAATCGCGCCTCTCGAAAAGTACCTTAAAAACTATTAATGAGGAGTAAAATCCTGACTACCTTCCGTCAGCGTTGTCACTCTCTGCGAACCAGAAGCATTCGCAGGATTGGCTATCAGATTGCGGATTTCATTTGAGCGTTCAATGTACTCGCGATCGCTCAAAACAGCTTGGCTTCCCTCCAGCGAAATAGCATCGGCCAAATCGATCCAAGAACGACAACCGCCGTATTCAGGAGTGTAGGGAATTTCGCGGATTTCTGCAAGGCGATAAGCCCGCAGCAATAAAATATAAATTGGCTGAGTTTGTTTCCATTTCAGGCGATCGCTGACAAAAGTTTCATTCCAAATATGGTAAGGAAATAGCGCAGTAATTGCAGGTTCCCAAGCTACCAAAAAAACATCAGTAATCTCCGCCCAACTGCCAATTCTAATAACTTCAGGATGCCAACCAGATTCAACAGTATTGACTTGATGTGCAAACTCCGGCTTTAATAAATCCGGTTGTTGGTGTTCAAAAGTTGGATACAGCAAAACCTGTTTGTCAGTGACATTAAACTGTCCTGCTTGCTCGCGAATTCCCCCCTTCCGCAACAGCACAATCGTTTGACCTTTTTCCAAAGCATTAACTGCTACCTTCCATTCTTTCAGCGCCCTAGTAGTTGATTTCATAAAAATTTAGTTGAGTTTTAACCAAAATAACAAAAATCGGTAATTTCAAGCAAGTACAGCCACTTTTTCCTGTTAAAATTGGCGTAGTCCTGACTATGCAGGACTACCCTTTATTGCTAAATTCTCACTGCAAAAGATGCTGCTAATTCCCGTTCTGGTTCCATACCAACTGTAGGCGGCATGGAACGATTTGCTACTTGCTCAATTAGTTGTAAATGTTGTGGCAGCATTTTAGCTAAACTGTAGCGTTCTAGGGCGGTTTGACGGGCTTTGATGCGAATGTCTGCCATGCGGGTAGGATGGTCTAAAACTTCATCAATACGATCGGCTACTTGTTTCGGTGAGAAGTAATCGACCAGCAAACCGTTTTCTCCGTCGCGGATAACTTCTCTGACTGGCCCTGTGTCGGAACCGATTACTAAACATCCGGTTGATAGAGATTCAATCATGGACCAAGATAGCACAAAAGGTCTGGTCAAATAAACGTGTACGTCGGATGCTTGAATTACTTTTAAATACAGTCCGTAAGGTAGGGGCCCGACAAAGTGAACTCGCGACAAATCTAGGGGGACTTTTTTGAGCATATAGTCTTTGTAAGACTCGCCGTTGGGTAAAGAACGCCCATAACAAACTCTTTCGGAACCAACGATTACGACGTGACAATTGGGGCGACGTTCTTGTACATAGGCGATCGACTCAATGAATTCGGGAAAACCCCGGTAAGGTTCCATTCCCCGTGACACGTAGGTGACAATTTCATCAACGCCAGACAAGTCTAAGTTAGGCAAAACGAGTTTAGCACCGGGGTCTGGTTTGAAGTAATCGGTATCTACGCCGTCGTGGAGTGTGGATAATTTTTGTTGTAACTCTGGCGGAAATTGCGATCGCTGCCAATAAGTTGGTGATAAACCCCAATCGCAAGAGTATAAATCGATCAAAATCGGCGCATTTTTGATTCTAATTCTGGCCATATCGTCAACTGTTAAAGGTTCCGCTGGGTCAAAATCTGCGTCGGAACCAATAGCATGATAAAACCACTCGAAATAACACAAAAGTGGCGTATTTGGAAAAGCTTCTTTGACAAATAATGTCGGCCCCCAACCGGAATGTCCGCAGATAATATCGGGTACGAAACCGTCTGCTTTGAGTTGTTCTGCCATTCTAAATACGGCTTGTCCGTAGATGACGGCACTTTCTAAAGGGCGGACGTATTGGTGAGTCTGCGCGTGGGGTTCCCGGCTGGGGGTAAATGCTGCTTTGCGAACGCCGGGAATGTTCCACTCTGGGCGCTCGTTTTTAGTACCGAAAACAATTTGATTTTTGGGATCTGCGCCTAAAGCCGTGATAATGTGGCGGTATTGGGCGGGGAAGTTGGGATGGAGAAATAATGCTTTCATTGTCAGTTGTCTGTTGACTGTTGACTGTTGACTGTTGACTGTTGTCTGTTGAGTGTTGTCTGTTGACTGTTGTCTGTTGACTGTTGACTGTTGACTGTTGACTGTTGACTGTTGACTGTTGACTGTTGACTGTTGACTGTTGTTAGTTGGAAGAAAATATTTTGAGGCGGCTAAAAAGCTTTGATTTTATTCATTGGGGGTTGGTGCTTTGCAGATCCAGACACAATCTCGCGGTACTGAAGATGTATTTTTCAGGATGATTTGATAGTTTAAATGATGGAGAAATTTTTCCATAATTGTATCAGTCATAACTGAAAATGCTGTGCCGTCTCTGTGCCCTAGTAAGTTTTTGTCCCACTCGCTGGCGAATTTTTGCCACCCTAATTCGGTGAAAATATTTGTGTGGTGAAACACGCAAATTCGATCGCCCCGCAGCAGTTTGGGAATTCGAGTCAGGTAGTTGAATATATCTACCGGCTCTACGTGTACCATTGTATCGTAACAAAAGCAGACATCGGCTGAACCTGGATCGATGCCGTCTAATGTTAAACCGTCGAGTTTGACGTAAGAAACGCGATCGGTTCCCAAGCGCGATCGCGCCGCTTGCAGCATTTGACTGGAAATGTCGGCACAAATTAGTCGATCGCAATATTTCAGCAGCAGCGAACCTGTTTTTCCCCCGCCGATACCAATTTCTAAAACCGTATGTTCTTTTTTGATGTACGGTGCAATAAATTGCTGTTCTATTAGCGCTTCGTATTCTGCTAGGGAGTTGGCGGCACCGGCAGCTTTACCTATCCATTCGTCGCCAATATGGGCAAGTTCGGCATTAGTTTTTTGCCACTGTTGGGCGTAACTGTCCCAGGCCCTTTCATAATCTACTCTTGGGCGATCGGTCATTTTTTCATCGTTCATTTTTGATTATTTTATAGTATTGATGGCTCAATTTCCAATATGTTCCGCAATTCTTGGCAAATTATATTAAATCCTGCCCAAAGTTTAGGAGGTGAGTTACTGCCCTTCACTGGCGGGGACACTGGCACTGTAAAATGACTAATGACGGCTGAAATATGCTTCGCAGAAAATCGCTGCATAAGCTTGAGTCATTTCCTCAAAAGTATTAAGTGAAGCCAAGACATATTTAGCATTTTCAGCTAACTGCTGGCGCAAAGATTTATCCTCCAATAAACTAATCAAAGCTGCAACTAATTCGTCCGGGCGATCGGGCGTATAAAACAAACCATTAATTCCCGGCCTCACTTGTTCTCTAATTCCAAAAACAGGCGTTGTAACAATTGGCAAATCGCAGGCCATCGCCTCCAAAATCACTCTTGGAAAACTTTCGACGCGAGAAGTGCAAACAAAAATATCAGCCGCTTTGTAATATTTTCCCGTCTCCCCAGTTTCCGGGACTACTGTCACCCTTTGCCGCAAATCTGCTGGCAATTCCCCCACCAACTCGGCTAATTTATTGCTGTAAATACTAGGGCGATCGCCCACAATAAAACACCTAATTTTATTGTGCCATTGGTCAGGCAAAAGTGAAAGTGCCTTAACTAAATCCTGCTGGCCTTTGCGTTCGCATACCGTTCCCAGCAGCAAAAGTACCACATCTTCTGCTGCAACACCTAAAGTTTTTCTAGCCAATTCAGAGTTTTCCGAACTTTCCAGTTTGCTCAAATCTAAGCCGTTGTGAATCACGGTAAAATTGTGGTGGCTGTTGAGAGGTAAATACCTGTCCCGCGTTGCATCCGCCACAAAAATCACTTTGTAAGGAAATCGAAAACACTCTAAAGCTCTCGCCGCAATCTCCGAACCAAACCTGTTAAAATAAGTTTGCCAAGGTTCGCTTTCGTGCACGTTCCACACTGTAGGAATTCCGATTTGCCGCGCGGCATCAACTACAAAAAAGTTTTCTAAAGTATTGGCATAAATTGCATCTACTTTTAAACTTGCAATTTCTGTGCTAAAACTGCGGATAGCTTCATCGTAAGCATCCTGCTGGTAGATGTGTTCGAGAGGATTGTCGCGCACAATTACTTCAATTCCCTGCTGTTCGTAAGCTTGACGCAGGGGCCCGTCTGTTACGCAAAGTACGATCGGCTTAACCACACCCTCAGCCGCCAATTTCACTGCAATTTCGTACTGATGCAGCGGTGCACCCGTAAAATCTAGCGAATTGCTGCACATCAAAACTCTGATAGGATGAATCAAATTCTCTACTTTTGCTACCAACAAACCAGAATTATTAAATTTTACTTCTTCATTATTGGTTACATCCGTTACATCCGTTACATCCGTTACAAAATCCGTTGCCGAACCTTCTTCCTTCATAAAAACCCGTCGAGGTTGAATATGAAAATACTCATCTTCTAAAGACAAATGAGGACTGTAAAAACTGTCATTTTTGCCCGCATACTTACGTCTAAAAGCCGCCACTTCTTGAGGATTGTCGGTAAAACCCCTAGAAGTTCCCTCTTTGTGCAACAACTCCGCATCGGGACAATATACGCACCGATAACCGCGTTCTAACAGGCGATATCCGTAATCTGGATCATTGTAAGCAACAGCAAAATTTTCCTCATCAAAACCGCCCACTTCTAAGAACAATTGACGTGGAGTAATCATGCAAGCGGCTGTTACCGCAGAGTAATTTCGCGTTACCATCGCTTGAGAAAGATACCCTCGATTTTCGCTGTTCATCAGCTTAAAAGCGTGACCAGCCAAGCCGTGATGCAGCCCGTGAATTATACCCGCGTGCTGAATTCTGCCGTCGGGATATAACAGCCTCGCGCCGACTGCACCCACGCCAGGGATTTGAGCGTATCCCACCATTTGACTAAGCCAGCGCGGGTTAATTACTTCAGTATCGTTGTTCAAAAACAACACATATTCGCTGTCAACTTGTTCCGCAGCGCGGTTGTTAATGGCTGCAAAACTAAACTTTCCCCCAGGATTTTTTATCCGCAAAACTTGGCCATTTAATTCCTTTAAATATTCCAGAGTTTTCGGGTCGTCGCTTTCGTTGTCGATAACGGCAACTTGATAATTTTTGTAGGTTGTAGTTTCTAGAGAATCCAGACAAGCTTTCAGCAACTTTAGCTGATTTTTAGTAGGAATAATCACCGTTACTGATGGGCCGTTATCAGGGAAATCCTGGGCAAATATGCCCAAATTTTCTTTAATCGCCCATGCGTGCTGAGCGACATTACCGTTAATTTGGCGGCGGTTTAGTGCGTCTTGAATGGCTTTTTGACCTGCGGAAAAACTGGCGGGTTTCGCGGCCCCAGATATGGCTGTAGAACCGGGTGCGGTTCGCCAGTGATACAGCACTAGCGGCAGGTGGGCGACGTGACGAGAAATTTCGGTGGCTCTCAAGGCAAAATCGTAATCTTGCGAGCCTTCAAAACCTATCCGTAAACCGCCTATTTGTTCAAAAATATGTTTTCTCACGGCGCACAAATGACCGAGATACATATAGGAAAGCAGCAGTTCCGGCGACCATTGCGGTTTGAATTGCGGGGCGAATCGGCGACCTTTAGTGTCGATTTTGTCGTCGTCGGAGTAGAGAAAATCGGTGGCTGGATGCGCGGCAAAATATAGGGCAACTTCGCCTAATGCGTCGGGAGTGAGTTCGTCGTCGTTGTCTAAAAATAGGATGATGTCGCCTGTTGCGAGGGCGGCAGCGCTGTTGGTTGCTGCGCTGATGTTGCCGTTTTCTGTGCGAAATGTGATGCGGATACGATCGTCCTTTTGAACCCAGCTTTTCAAAGTGTCAGCGACAGTGAAATCGGTGCTGCAATCATCGGCAATGCAGAGTTCCCAGTTTGGATAAACTTGATTGATTACGCTGTCGATCGCACTTTCTAAAAAATCTATCTGTGGGTTGTAAACTGGCATTACTACCGAAATTTTTGGCAGCGGTTCCCGACAGGATTTTAACCGAGAAATCAAGTAATCGCGCGCGCGATCGTTCCACTGATTCACCTCCAGCCAAGCGTCATATCTATCAATTGGTTTAGGCACCACAAAACCCGCAGGTGGTAGTAAATCTCCCGGCGCAGTAAACTGTTTTTGCTGCCGATAAATCTTCCCCAACTGGCGGAGCACTTTCACAATTTCCCAGGGCAAGGGCACAATTCTACCAAGACGCTGTTTTCTTTCCCTCGCCCGCTGCTGAATTGCGGCTGTAAACCTTGATAACTCCTCAAACTTATCTGCACTTCGCTGCCAGATATGGTAGCGCCGCACTGTCAATATTTTAGGCGCTTGAAAAGACAAAATCTCCCCGGTTTCTAACTCAGCTTGCAGAGAAACGTGCCATTCCCCTGGCGGCAAATCCACAAGTACCTCAAAACCGCTTTCCGAACTGTTAACCCAGTCGGGAAAAACTTCGCCGACATCTTTTCGCCGTAAACCGTAGGCGCATTCTACAGAATAATCGCCGCACAATAAGCTTAATTTAGCAATTTTGTGATCGTGGTGGCAGCACCAACCTGCAAACAAAATTTGACCCTGACGCTGTTCCCACACCACCGGTACATCTAACGATGCTTGAATCGTTGAAACTAACAACGGATAAGCTGCCAACAAATGCCATTTACCTCGATCGTCTTGCGCTTCCAGTAGCACTTCGTGCCGTCCGGCAGGCGCTTCCAATTGAATTGTAAAACCTGATTTTTTCGCATTCGGAATATTAGAGTGTGCTAGCGCTATATCACTTCTATCTATGCCGTAAACGCCTGCGAAACTATGATCTTTAATTCTGGCGCGGACTGCTGTAGTCTCTCTTTTTTGGTTAAAAACCCAGCCGACAATTAGCAGGTTGGAATCACAAACTTGCCAAGTAGTGGGTTGATCTAACGAAAAAATAAATTTAGGGAACCAGTCGCGGATTTTGCACTGAACTTCCCACAACTTTTCTCTCGATTGCCACCATATTGAAGACTTAATTATAGCAAGTTCTGCACGAAAATTTTCATTTTCTTGGCGGGAGTGTTCTAATTTTTCCTGAGTTTGACTTTGTGATCTTTCTAACTGAATTAAATCAGCTAATTTTTGCTGCAATATAAATTCAGCTTCTTCAAATTGTACCTGAGTTTGCCCTAATTCTGCTTCTAATTCTAATACTTTTGCTAAAGCTATTTGAAATTGCGATTCTTTGCCTGCAAGCTGTACCTGAGTTTGTCCTAATTCTGTTTCTAATCCGAGGAGTTTCGCTAAAGCTTCTTGAAATTGCGATTCTTTGCCTGCAAGCTGTACCTGAGTTTGCCCTAATTCTGCTTCTAATTTTAAGACTTTTGTTAAAGCTTCTTGAAATTGCGATTCTTTGCCTGCAAGCTGTACCTGAGTTTGTCCTAATTCTGTTTCTAATCCGAGAAGTTTTGCTAAAGCTTCTTGAAAATTTGATTCTTTGCCTGCAAGCTGTACTTGAGTTGCTCCTAATTCTGTCTCTAAGCCCAACACTTTCGCCTGGGCCTGGTGAAATTGTTCTTGCCACTGTTTGAGTTCGGAAGAGCTAGTTTTTTGCTGTTTTTCCAGCAAGCGGATTTTTAGCCAATCTTCAAATGGCCAGACTGGAGATGCTGGGAAATGAATAACTTGATCGATCGCACCTTTCGATTCGCTGCTGAGATTCCCAGCTTGGGTTTCCAAAAGTTCATAGAGTTCTAATGCTTCGGGAAAATATTTTTCTATTAAACTTGGTCTGTGACTTTTGACAATATCGTTGACTAATAAAGATTCTTCAAAATTGTCGCCCGGTATCGCACCTAAGTTAACATTAAATTTTTCGTTGACTCGATCTAGGAAAAGTTCAGGAGTGTTGCCGATGGGGTAAACGTTGGCTAGGAGACAGCGATGGGGGAAACGTTCGTAAAGTTCTAAAACTTTTTGATTGTAGTGAATCCACATTTTTACTGCCATTTCGGGATTTTGCAACAAGCTGACATCGGTTCCGCGGCGGTAAAGAGAATCGACTACTTCCCAGGGCGATCGATAAACACAGATAAAATTAGCTTCAGGGAGCAAATTCAGCCAAAAATCCCAAAAAAGGGCTGTTCGGGGGTCTTTCCAACCCCAATGTTTGTGAGGAAGTTGATTTTGGTCGATCGCCCTTTTGGCGATTTCGACGTATTCTGGTGCTACCGGAATCGTTTTTTCAAACGTACAGCCGAGTTCATCAATACCGTGCGATCGTAAAACACTTTTGTGGAACTCCACAAAATCAACATTCTCGAAATGACCTTTCACATTTCCGTCGGCCGGGCCCACTAACTTTTTGCCAATATCAACCCCGACTTTCTGAAACAAAGAAGCTGTTAAAGAGGTACCGGAACGGTGCATTCCGGTAACAATAAAAACCGACGGTTTGCTGTCATTTGTACTCACAATTTATCTCCCTCGCCCTAACTCCCACACCAAATTTACTCACTACTCTCCTGCTAAGCCCAAGGACCGCCTGACTTGAAACCACGCGCTTCTAATCTTCCAGAACTTGCTGCTTTCCATTGCCAAAACCCGAGACTTCGCTTGCTCTAGTTCTTGCTTGACATTAATTAGTTGATTTTCAGTTCTCTCCAACTGGATTTGCACAGATACTAACTGATTTTGAGCTTGCTCCAATTCCATTTGAGCTGCAACTAATTGAGTTTGAGATTCTTGCAAATTTGTTTGAGATTCTTCCAACTTTGTTTGAGTAATCATTAACTTACTTTGATTTTGCTCCCATTCCATCCTAGCCGACTCTAACTGAGTCTCAAGTAATTTTAGTTTTGTCTGATTAGAACCCAATAAAGACTGCGATTCTCTTTGGTTAATCAGCGATTTAACAGTGCAAGTTTCCAGAATCCATTCCAAACCATAGTTATTGATTGCTTTGACTATTAACACATCCTGCAGCGCTACAGTGTTTTTGGGTAAATAACACCTCCACCCGGACTGCAAAGCCCCATCATTTTCAAAATATCCAGCCACATCCGGGCGATCGTAAAAAGGCTCGCACCTCTGTACAACCTCGCCGTTTAAAAGCACTTGCAGATCCTCAATTTTACCGTCGAGATTCACATCAGCCACCCATCCTTCTAGATACAAATTCTCCTTATTCGTAAAAGCAGCAACATCAATATATCCTTCCGGATGATGATGGAATTTTAACTCCGAAAAATCTCTAACTAGCTCATTTGTGACAACATACAAATCCTGAAACCTGCAGATGCCTTTTTTTATGCGGTGAACAAAAGCTTTACCTCCGCTAACTCGCTCGACACATTCTCTCACAAACTTTTCAGTTACATAAGTTGTGCCGTATTCCTCCTTATCTAAAGACTGGCTTTCACTTTGAGGACTAAACAAAATACCATTAGCCGGCATTTCTGTATTGGCTAGGCGCAAACACTCATCGTGAACGCTGAACATCAAAATGCCGTTAGGAGTCAACAAATCGTACAAATTTTGCAACCAACTTGTAAAAGTCCTTTCCGGCATATGGCTGAAAAAAGAATTAGCCAGAATGCAGTCAAACTTGCGATCAATTAAATAATTTTCTGGTTTTCCAGTTGAGACAATACCGTTGACGCCCAAGTATTCAGTTTGAAACTTAACCGCGTTAGCATAAATATCAGAAACCCAAATTCGTTCCGGCGGTATTTCCTGAATCAAAAACCTAGTAAATCGACCGTAACCGCAGGCAAAATCTAGAAAAGAGGGAACATTTTCAAAACTGCCAAAATGCCATTCCACAACTTGTTTAACCGTATCCAAGATGCGATGCCCGATCGAATAATAGCGCACCAAAGCCCGATCGCGATCGTCTTTGACATTGCTCAAGCTGAACAAATACATTTCATCGTCTTCGCAGATATTCAGTTTAAAATTTTCAGGAAACTTAGTTTGATCTTGAATAAATGCTTTGATTACGGGATTTTCGACTAAATCTAAATTGATATCGTTCATTGTTTTTACAGAATTTTAGATAACCTCTGTTGACTGCTCTTTCACTAGAGTATCAGCATTAACAACAGTTAAACACGGTTCGATCAGCAAGTCAACGATGCCGTTACCGCAAGACTCTGTACAAGACTGAACTCTAAACATCGCCACATCAACGCAACGATCCAGATAAGTTAAATCTCCATCTACCGTTCCCACAACCCCAGCATTCAGAAAATAAACCCCGGGATTCAGCAAACATTTAAACTGAAACTTCACTACAATTGTCGTTCCCGCTTCCACATACCTAACTGACTGAGTAGAACCCTTCAAAGAAGCACCCGCCAACTCAAAGCCGCTAATTGTTTTAATCAACATTCCAAACCTAACTTTGGAAGTTGACCGGGAGAAAGTGACAGAGTAAGTATAAATATAATCTTGACGGCCGATCAAGTGATTTACCAGATTCCCCTTCAGCGTCTCGATGTGGGGGTTGATAATTTCCGCTCCACGAGACGGATACCTTACCGTATTCGACGGTATCATCCCCGGATCGTAAAATTCCTCGTAATATTCCTGGGGTTTGGAGAGATGTTGCTCCGGTTTAACTTCCCTCTTTGTGCTTTCTAAATTAGCATCCTGAAGGTGGTCTTGACTTTCCTGTTTTGTCAGTTGGTTCAGAGCTCGAATATCTGACTTCAACCCCAGAACCTGATCTGGATCGGCATAAATCAGCTTTTGATACTTAGAAATTACCACCTTCGGCGTGTGAGCGAGCAGCAATTCACCGCTATCCATTAAAATCGCCGAGGTACAAAGTTGCACCACAGAAGTAGCAGCGTGAGAAACAAATAAAATTGTTCCGCCACCTTCCTGAATGCTTTGCAAGCGGGCAAAACACTTGCGTTGAAAAGCTTCGTCGCCCACCGAAAGCGCCTCGTCAACCACCAAAATATCTGGTTCGACGCTAGTCGCCACGGCAAAAGCTAGCCTGACAAACATACCGCTAGAATAAGTTTTGACTGGCTGTTCGATGAAATCGCCAATATCAGCAAAAGCAGCTATATCGTCAAATTTTTCTTCAGTTTCTTTTTGATTGAATCCCAGTAACTGAGCGTTAAAAAATACATTTTGCCGCCCGGTAAATTCCGGGTTAAACCCGCTTCCGAGTTCCAACAAAGCGGAGACTCTGCCTTTAACATCGACGCTTCCTGTGGTAGGAGTCAGCGTCCCTACAATTATTTGCAGCAGAGTGCTTTTCCCCGAACCGTTGCGGCCGACGATTCCCAGAGTTTGTCCTTGAGGGATTTCCAGATTGATGTCGTGTAGGGCCCAAAATTCGTCAGCAAGTTTTTTGCTGGGGTAAATAATTTCCTTTAAGCGGTCTCCTGGACGATCGTACCGCTTAAAGCATTTGGAAACATTTTTTAGTGAAATTACATTTTCTATCATCCGATTTTAGATTTTAGATTTTAGATTTTAGATTGATATTATGTTCGCTAGAACTAAAAATAGGTTTGTAGTGAGTACGACCGTCCTCTGATTTTTATGAGGACTTGCATTCCGCTGCTGCAAACACCTTTATGGGGATTTTAGATTGAAGAATTGACTTTATATCTCAAACATATTTACAGCACGTCAGCAAAAGCGGGACGCAAACGCCGGTAAACCGCCAAACCTCCACAAAATATAGCAGCAGAAATTAGCGTGGCTACACCCCATTCGCCCCAATGCTTAACTTCTCCAACCAGTATGAGGTCTCGATAAACCTCCGAGATGGCGGCCATTGGATTTAGCCAAAATATCCACGCTCGCCACTCTTGGGGGATGATTGAGGCTGGATAGACGATCGGCGTCAAATAAAACCAAAAATTTAGAATAACACCTAATGTCTGAGGAATGTCTCGCAAAAATACAGTCAAGCCTGCTGTCAAATATCCCAAACCAGCAGTTATCAGCAACTGAGGCACCCACACCAGCGGCAGCAAGCATAAAGTAGCGTTGAGCTTTTGCGACGACACTGCTACTATCACAATCAAAGCTGCTAAACCCAGAGAACTTTCAAGAAAAGCTGTAAAAATCGGCACCAATGGCAGCAAACCGAGAGGAAATACCACTTTTTTGACTAAATTAGGCTGCCCCACCACGGATACTCCCGACTTGATCAAACCGCTGGTGAAGGCAGTCCAAGGCAGCAAACCTGCAAACAACCAGACTCCAAATGTAATGTCGCTGTTTTCTGGGAATCCTGCAAGGCTGAGCTTTACCTTGAGGACGATCGAAAATACGTATGTGTAAATCACCAATTGCGATAGCTGATTCAGCAGCGGCCACAAATTGCCCAGAATCGAGCCTTTGTATTGAGCTTCCAAGTCCCGGCGCACCAATGTTGCCAGCAGATTCAGCTTCGCCCACCGCCGGGGCGTACTTGCCGGCCGCCGGCCGCGCACCCTTCGGGCCTTTTGGGCAACTCCTTTCACCGTTCTCAGCAATTTTTTCGCCCTCGTTCACTACCTTCACACCTAAATCAACTCAAGCTACAATTGTGCAGCTTTTGTTAAACCGCAATTATTCCACAGCCCCGCCGTTTTGATCAAGCATCTGCCACCCTAGCTTAGGCTTCTTCTTTCTTTCTTCTTTCCCCTTCCTTCGGAGGTTATTTTAGCCGATCGCCGATCGAACTGCCGAATCGATCGCCCGTTTTTGCTCGTCGTCGTAGCCCCACCGCCGGAAAAATTTTTCATACTCGCCGTTGGCACTGTGCAAACTTTCTAGCATTTGCGACGCTATAGTTTGACACGCTGCCATTTGCAGCATTTGAATTAAATTGAGCGATCGCTCCTGCACTCTAGCAGAATCGGTCGCCATTTCCTGCTTTTGCTGGCGCGAATGATGCACAACCATTGCCGCCGACATGGCCAAATTTTTCACCAGCAGTTCTGCTACGATCTCAGGAGCCGATCGCAGCGCCTCGACTACTCCGGGTGACGGGTGATCTGCCTCCTGTCCATCGTCCGTTAGATAGGTGACAAAAAACCCCCTAGCACCGTTCTGTGTTTTCACCAGAGATGTAACAGCTTGCTGGATGTCGGCTTGTAAAAGTCGATCGGCCTCCATGAACGACAGTAAAGATTGAGTCAGCTCGATCGCCCCCTCAAAAGTTATGCTTTCGGATGCTAATAAAGAAGATGGAATACTCATAACGAACTCAATAATTTTAAAGATTCTGCTAACAAGTGTAAACAATTCCCGCTGCCCGAACGCAGATAAATATGGCTATTATATCCTCCAAACAACAGCCCCCCGACCCAAATCTACCTGAAGACATAGCCCCGGCTCGTCGCAAAAAAGCCGCCAAACCCCAGGCGGAATCTTTGCTAGAATCGCAAGAACTACCCGACGAAATCAACAGCAAACAAGACGACAAAATCCGACCCCAACGCTTAGCTGAATACATCGGGCAAAAAGACTTGAGAGAAGTTTTGGCGATCGCAATTGCAGCAGCCAAATCTCGCGGCGAACCTATGGATCACCTGTTACTCTACGGGCCTCCAGGGTTGGGAAAAACCACAATGTCGCTAATTTTAGCAGCAGAAATGGAAGTTGAATGCAAAATCACCACCGCCCCTGCTTTAGAAAAACCGCGAGATATTGTCGGATTGCTGATCAACCTCAAAGCAGGCGACGTGCTGTTTATCGACGAAATTCACCGTTTATCTAAAGTTACAGAAGAAATCCTCTATCCGGCGATGGAAGACTGTCGGTTAGATATTACGATCGGTCAAGGCAAAAGCGCCAAAATACGCAGCATTCCCCTGAAACCATTTACCTTAGTAGGAGCAACCACAAAAGTCGGCTCGCTGACATCTCCATTGCGCGATCGTTTCGGCTTGATCCAAAGATTGCGGTACTACGAAATAGACGAACTTAGTCTAATTGTCCAAAGAACCGCCCAAGTTCTCGACACTCAAATCACCCCAGAAGGAGCCACAGAAATTGCCCGCCGAGCTCGCGGAACTCCCCGCATCGCTAACCGCTTGCTGCGACGAGTTAGAGACTACAGCGAAGTCAAAAATTTAAAGCCAATTGATGCCGAAGTTGCCTCACTAGCCCTGGAATTATTCAACGTCGATCCGCTAGGTTTAGATTGGACAGATCGGCGGATTTTGACAGCAATGATTGAGAACTTTAACGGTGGGCCAGTGGGTTTAGAAACTCTCGCGGCTTCTACAGGAGAAGATACTCAAACCATTGAGGATGTATACGAACCTTATTTAATGCAAATCGGATTTTTGCAGCGGACAAATCGCGGGAGAATGGTAACGGTTGCTGCTAGAAAACACTTGGGTTTTATCGAAGATAAGGAGTAGAAAATGGTACAGATACCAACAAAAACACTAACTTTGTCAGAGTTTCTCAAACTGCCAGAAACAGAACCAGCTAGCGAATATATCAACGGTGAAATCATCCAAAAACCAATGCCACAAGGAAAACATAGCAGGATTCAAGGTGAATTAGTCCCAGCGATCAATGTCGTAGTTAAAAAACCGAAAATTGCCTTAGCTTTTCCCGAATTGCGGTGTACTTTTGACGGTAGATCGATCGTGCCAGATGTCACAGTATTTACTTGGGACAGAATACCTGTTGATGAAAATGGGGATGTTGCTAATGTATTTGAAACTTACCCAGATTGGACAATTGAAATTCTCTCTCCAGGCCAGAGTCAAACTAAAGTAACAGGGAATATTTTACACTGTCTGAAAAACGGCACTAAAATGGGTTGGCTGATCGATCCGATGGTGCGATCTATATTAATTTATCCCCCTGGAAAGCAACCGGAAATTTTAGCAAAACCAGAAGAATTGTTGCCGGTTCCAGATTGGGCAGCAGAATTGCGGGTGACGGTAGGAGATTTGTTTGGATGGTTGAAACTATAGCAGAAGTCAGTTGACAGTTGTTATTGGAGACCAATAATTTTCCGGGCTGTGCCTCCAATTAAAAAGTAAAAATTAAAAAGTAAAAATTCCAATTACCAATTACCAATTAACAATTCCCTATTCCCCATTCCCCATGTTAATATCCCTCAGAATAGAAAACTTTGCCTTAATTGACTGCCTGGATCTAGAATTTGGCCCGAGTTTGAACGTATTTACAGGGGAAACCGGCGCTGGTAAATCGATTATCCTAGATGCGATCGATGCAGTGTTGGGCGGGAAAGTCGATCGCCGATCGATTCGCACCGGAGCAGCGCGGGCAATATTGGAAGCTACCTTTGAACTGGACAAAGCTGCAGCTTTGTGGCTGGGCGAGCAAGAAATCGAACCCATAGACGGAAATTTAGCCGTTTGCAGCCGGGAAATTAACGCATCGAGCGGTGCTCTACGCACCAGATCCCGCTTGAACGGAATTCTCGTCAACCGCCAGTTAATGGACCAACTGCGCGATCGGCTGGTAGAAATTACCGCCCAAGGCCAAACCGTCCACCTCGGACAAGAAACCCTCCAGCGAGAATGGCTCGATTTATACGGCGGCAAAAAGCTCACTGAAGCGCGATCGATCATCGCCTCCGCGTGGCTGGGAGCCAACAGCGCCAAAACAGCCCTCAAACGTAGGCGTCAGTCGGAACAGCAGCGACTGCAAAGACTTGATTTGTTAGAATACCAAGTCCGAGAACTCGGCGAAGCCCATATCGAAGACGCCGACGAACTTGAACACCTAGAACACGAATCAATCCGGCTAGGCCACGTCGTCGAATTGCAGCAGCAGAGTTACCAAGTCCACCAAGCCCTGTACCAAAACGATGGCGACAGCGCATCAGCCGCCGACTTGTTGAGCAAAGCCGAAGTAATTTTAAGCGACATGGCGGTTTACGATGTGCAGTTGCAACCAATCTTAGAAATGGTCAGCGATGCTTTAGCTCAAGCCACAGAAGCCAGCCGGCAAATTAGCAGCTACGGCGAACAATTAGAAGCAGATCCCGAAAGACTCGAAGAAGTAGAAGATCGGATTCGCGAACTCAAACAAATTTGTCGCAAATACGGGCCGCTCAAAGAAGCGATCGCCTACTACCAAAGCATTCAAAACGAACTAAATGAACTTTTAGAAGGAGGCGACTCAATGGAAGCCTTAGAACTCGCATATCAGAACGCTTTAGAGCAATTAAAAGATGCTTGCAGCCACCTCACCACCCTGCGACGCGAAGCAGCCCTCAAACTAGAAACGCACCTCGTAGGAGAACTTAAGCCGTTAGCAATGGAAAAAGTGCAATTTCAAGTCGAGATCTCGCCTTGTACCCCAACCGCTACTGGTGCCGACCAAATCGCCTTTTGTTTCAGCCCGAATCCGGGGGAACCTTTGCAACCCCTGGGGGCGATCGCCTCCGGGGGAGAAATGAGCCGCTTTCTACTCGCCATCAAAGCCTGTTTTTCCCAAATAGAAAGTGCCGGTACGCTGATTTTTGACGAAATCGACGCCGGAGTCTCCGGGAGAGTCGCCGGGGCGATCGCCAAAAAACTCTACCAACTCTCCGACAAACACCAAGTTCTCTGCGTCACCCACCAGCCGCTGATCGCCGCCATGGCTGATTGTCATTTTCGCGTCAACAAACAGACGATCGAAGCAGAACCAAGTATCGAGGAACCCGCAGCCAACTCCGAACCTGTCGAACGTACAGTAGTCAGAGTTGCCGCCCTCAACAGTGAGCAGCGGCGGGAAGAACTCGCCCAACTCGCCAGTGGCCGCTCAGCAACAGAAGCAATCGCCTTCGCCGAATCCCTGCTTGTCGAAGCCGCCGGATTGCGCCAAACTCAGTCGGCTCAACCCTGATCGCACCCTCAAGCCGATCGGGGGGTTAAAAGGCGGAGTTTTTTCCGAGTCGGAGGTTACACTAAAAATGTCAACCGCAAATTTTACAAAAAAAAGCTGAAAACCCCGTGAATTTAGTGGGATGAAAGCTAACAGCAGCAAAATAGAGAGAAATTCTAGTTAAAAACCACAATTGTGTAGAGAAGGGCACACATCACTAGCAACTGGTAGTGTCACAATTGCGGCTAGTCCCACAAGGCCACCCCTCTTTCAGCAGTCCTCCCGCCAGTACGCATTCATGTTACTGGGGGTGATCGGCTCAAAGCTCGGCAGAACATAGTTAAACCAGGCACCCACAATGTCAAAATCAGTTAATAAACCCTTTAAACAGGATTCGCATTCTCTAAAAAGATTGCAGCATTCCCACAGCCTTGTTACTCGCCCACCCTCCGTTCAGCAGCAAGACCAACTGAATTTTCCTTGCCTGGTGGCCGGAGTTCTGTAAACTGGGAAATACTTTCACACATACTTGAGTCTTGTGCGACAAGTGACTCACTAATCAACTTCCCCACTCTCTTCGCTTAGAGACTAACCCTTACACTTAAGCTTCTGTAAAGGTCTATGAAATCTGCATCTTCCACCAATTACTCTTCTCTAGACAACGTGATTGATGTCGCTGTTGTCGGCGGTGAAAATCATCATCAGGAACATTATTCTCCCCCTCCCTCTCCCCCTAGCAGCAGTGCAATTACCCCGCGCCAAGGAAACCTCTCTGGCATTCTCGACCTTCTAAATAAGCAAAGTTTCACAGTAGTAATTAAGCAAGTAGACGAAAAACTTAGGATTGTCAATCAAACCCTGGGAATGCTCGACAATATCCTGGAGAGCGAGGGATTTGATGCCATCCTCAACGAGATGTTGCAGTCGATTACACTCAAAACAGGGGAATTGCTAAATGCCGATCGCACCACGATATTTTTATTAGACGACGAAAAAAATGAACTCTGGGCGATCGTCGCTAAAGACGAAAATGGCAAAAACCTAGAAATCAGAGTTCCCGCCCATGTGGGAATTGCGGGAGAAGTAGCCACAGAGAAAAAAGTGGTGAACATTCCTTATGATTTTTATAACGACCCCCGATCGGCTAACGCCAAAAAATTTGACGAAAAAAATGGATATCGCACTTATACAATGCTGGCGATGCCCCTGCTCAACGAAGAAACAGGAGAGTTAGTAGCAGTCGTTCAACTGATTAATAAACTAAGACCGAATCACGAAAATTACGCTAGTTTAGACGAACAAATCGATCGGCACGGATTTACTCAAGAAGACGAACAACTCTTTACAGAATTTACTCCCTCGATTCGCCTAATTCTAGAGTCTTCTAAATCTTTCTACGCAGCAACTCAGAGACAACGGGCTGCCACGGCCCTGATGAATGCCGTCAACGCTCTTTCTCAGAGCAGTTTAGACTTAGAAGATACTCTAAAAAGGGTGATGGATCAGGCCCGCAAACTGATGAAAGCCGATCGCAGCACCTTGTGGCTGATCGATGAAGACAGAAATCAACTCTGGACAAAAATGCTGATTGGGGGTAAACTCCAAGACGTTCACATACCCAGAACGGCGGGTTTTGCAGGTATTGTTGCCCAATCCGGCGAACCGCTGCTGATTCCCTTTGACGTGTACGACGACCCCCGCGCCGCCACTTCCAAAGAAACAGACAAAAAAACTGGCTACCGCACTTGCAGTATGCTGTGTATGCCAGTCTTTAACTCGGACAAAAAATTGATTGGCGTCACCCAATTAGTTAATAAAAAACGACAAGGAGAATTCCCGCCCTACAACCCGGAAGATTGGCCTCACGCCCCCGATCAGTGGAAAGCGAGTTTCAATCGCAATGACATGGAATTTATGAAGGCGTTTAACATCCAAGCAGGAGTCGCCCTACAAAACGCCAAACTGTTTGCCGAAGTCAAACAGCAAGAACAAAGACAAAAAGATATGCTGCACGCCCTGACTAACGGCGTGATTTCTACAGATAAAAAAGGCAATATAGTAGCGACCAATCCCAGTGCCAAAAAATTACTGGGTGTCAGCGATGCCGAATTAGCCGAAGGTCAATCTTTGCGCGAGTTAATTAAGTTAGAAAAAGGCGATTTTGCCAAATGGTTTGATGCTTCTTTGTCTCCCGAAGACGAGAAGGACCGCCAGCAGTATTACCCCGATCAAGTTTTACTTTCCTTGGAAGGAGAAGGGCAGAGTATCAATCTCTCCATTAATTCAATGACCGACGCTACCGACCCCAACAAGGTCAACGGCGCATTAGTCGTCATGGAAGATATTAGCAGCGCCAAGCAAATCAAAAACTTGATGTACCGTTACATGACGCCAGAAGTAGCTGAAGCTTTGTTAGCTTCAGGGGATACTGGATTGGGCGGTAAGCGCAAAAACGTTTCGGTGCTGTTCTCAGACATTCGCAGCTATACCACACTTACGGAAAAATTGCAAGCCGAAGAAGTGGTAGTGATGCTGAATAAATATTTTGAAGTGATGGTAGATGTCGTGTTCGAGTACGGAGGGACTCTCGACAAATACATCGGCGACGCTCTGATGGCAGTTTTTGGCTCTCCAGCGCCCCTAGAGGATCATGCTTGGTGCGCCATGCAAACGGCGGTGAAAATGCGGGAAAAACTGGCTGAGTTTAATCGAGATCGCGTGGCACATGGCGAATTGCCGATCGGCATTGGTATGGGCGTGCATTCCGATGAAGTTGTCAGCGGCAATATCGGTAGTAGCAAACGCATGGAATTGACTTCTATAGGAGACGGCGTAAACCTCGCCTCTCGCTTAGAAGGCGCCAGCAAACAGTACGGCACCGACTTGATTATCAGTGACAATACTTACAGAGATTATGCCGATCGGCTGTACGTGCGAGAACTCGACTTTATTACTGTCAAAGGCAAAAGCGAACCCGTAATCGTTTACGAACTCGTCGGCATCCGCGAGGGATACTCGCCAGTTGGCAAGTCACTAACCGAAACACAGCAAAAAATTATAGAACATTACACGAAGGGGCGCGAACATTACAAAGCTCCAGTCCACCAAAGACTTTCTGAGAGTGAGGTGAAAAATATCTTAAAGGATGTCGCCGAAATGCCGGAGGCAGAGACTAAGAAACTGCTCTACAATGTAGATCAACAGTTGGAACACGAACTCAAGAACCTGTTATATCAACTGAAAAAGCTGTCAGAGTACGACCCGAAAACCCTGTCCGAAGCAGACCAACTCATCGTACTGTTGCAGACAGAAATCCAACTGCTGAAATTGGAAGGCATCAAAAACCTCTCGGAAGACGAAGCCAAAATGCTGCTGCAAGCAAAAATCAAGCCCCTATCAGCAGACGATATTAAATACTTGCAAGAAGGCGAAGTCAAAAAGCTCTTGGAAGCAGACATCTTAGAACCATCAAATCCCCAAATCAAGCGGCTGAAACCTGCAGAGATCAGACAGCTATTGCAGGCGAAAATTAAAAGTCGGGCCTCCGAGACAGTTGCAGAAATGTTAGATGAGGAATTTGAAAACCTGGGACTTGATCGGGTGAAAAAACTGCTGAGCGAGTTTAAGAAAGCCTTAGAACCAAAAGCCAAGCAAGCCTTTAAAGACGCTGCACGCGAATTTGAGGCCGTTCTGGAAGTTGACCCGAAAAACAAGGCAGCTAAATTGCACGTCGATCGCTGTATGTTATTTCAGCATAGTTTTTCAGATGTACTCAACTGGGATGGTGTGTGGAATCTCACAGAAAAATAGCAGTAGCCCACAGCAAATCCTCGCGGTGGTGCCAGGGTTCCGGGTGGGGGCGATCGCGATCGGGGGTGCGCCTCCCATCCCACCAGCAATTAACCTGAATATCCTATTGAGGTAATTGTAAATAAGCTCCAACAGGTATTATGGTTATATAACCGGATTTGAATTTGCAAGCGAGATGCCACGGGTTTCGCCCTACGTGTTTCGTTCGCACTACCTACCGCAACAAACTTAGCACTTCTATTATTTGAAGCGCTTAAAAATAGTTAGGACGGGCGGCAGCGTTACCCGGTTTCTGAGAAAAATCTTGGAGAAAGGCGGCAAAACATCCGCTCAAAAACCGGGTTGATCACCCCGCCCGCGTAAGTCTTAATAGCGTTAGCGGCTCATAAAAAGAGCTGACTTCGCAGATAGTCAATGTTCTAGTCTTAGATATAGAAAACCACTAGCGTCAGTTATGAATAATTGGAATTCGCAATCGGGAGATGTTGAGTGGGTAGATCAGGTTTACCAACTATTGCTGGAGATTGCTCGGAGCTCCCTGTCAGATATCCCCAGAATCCCGGAAAACATCACTGTTAAGGCTATCCCTCTGATCCAGAAGGTACAAAGCATTCAGCAAAGACCTGACGGGCAAGTGTTCAAATCCGGTTCCTTTTCAGTAAACGATCACGAATGGGTCGATCGAGTCTGTCAACTATTGGTAGAACTAACCAGCGCGTCTTTGTCCGAACAGCCCAAAATGCCGGAAAACCTTGCAGGCAGATCTTTAGCCCTCGCCGATCGAGCACAAAAAATTAAAGAAGACATCGAAGAAAATGCAGCCCAAACCCCAGCAGATGAAGATGACAATTCTTTAGAGTCTCCAGACGCGCTGCTTTCCCTATTGCACCACAGTTTGAAAGCTCAGCGCGCCAAAAGCTACAACCCCGATGCCCCCGAATGGCAGCAAGTCTTGAGCCTGCTCGACGTAGTGCAGTCAATTTACAAGCAAATCCAAAATTAAATTCCAGCTTTATTCAGGGGCGTCTTTAGGGTGCTTGATCGCTGGCTCTTAAAGGCAGTTGCTCTTTGACATAAAATTTTTTTTGCCGTATCCCGAACCTTTCCGATTATTGCACTTTTGTCAACTACACTAGGTTTAATCGGTTCTAGGGCAAGAGAACATGAGCGGACAAAAAATCGGCGATTTGTCAAAAGAAATATTAGCCGATCGCTATCAGTGCGATCGGCGGCTCGGCAAGCAAGCAGGAAGGCAAACTTTACTCGCCCGCGACTTAAAAACCCAACAGCAAGTAGTAGTCAAACTCCTCTCATTCAGCAGCGACTTTAACTGGGAAGACTTAAAACTTTTTGAGCGAGAAGTCGAAACGTTAAAATCCCTATCCCATCCCGCAATTCCCCGATATCTCGACTCCTTTGAAATCGACACCCCCAGCCGCAAAGGATTCGCCCTAGTTCAGAGTTACATCGAAGCCAAATCCCTACAAGAATATCTTTCAGACGGCCGCACCTTCAGCGAAAGCGAAGTCAAACAATTAGCAGCAGCATTATTAGACATCCTCGCCTACCTGCACCAGCGACAGCCCCCGGTGATTCACCGCGACATTAAACCCAGCAATATTTTACTCAAAAATCGATCGGGCAACAGCGTCGGGGAAGTCTACCTAGTCGATTTTGGTGCAGTTCAAACCTTAGCCACCCAACAGGGAAAAACAGTCACAGTTGTCGGCACGTATGGCTATATGCCGCCCGAACAATTTGGCGGGAGAGCCGTTCCAGCTTCGGATTTGTACGGCTTGGGAGCAACATTAATCGCTTTAGTTACCAAGCAGCATCCGGCCGATTTGCCGCAGAAAGATTTGCAGATCGAATTCGAGCAATTCACCCAACTAAGTCCCGCTTTTACCAATTGGCTGAAGTGGCTGACCCATCCCAGTTTAGAGCGCCGTCCAGCCTCAGTCCAAATAGCAAAAGAAGTTCTAGACAAACCACAGCAAATAAATAAACAGCAAATAAATAAATATTCCCTGCCATTGAGACAAGTAGAAACGGTGGATACGGCCTTGTTCCCGACGGCGCTCTTTTTCAGCACTTTGGCAGGACCTCTAGCTGTAGGAACTTGGGTAGGAATTTACAGCACCTTTCTTTTTGTGTTCATGGGGATAACTTTTTTCGGCAAAAGCCTCGAAATTCCGTCCATTCTGTTCTTGCTGCTGGGGTTTGGAAACGGAATAATCGTAGGAATTGTGACGCGCTTGTGGTTTTTTACCCCAACTAATCCCAAACTTCACCAGCAGGTTGTAAATGCAATTAGTATCGTATTCTGTACCTCGATAAGCATCGCCTTCTTTCTGATGATGGATCTGAAGGAGCTAGAGGATTCCAGTGATTATGTTGTCTTCGTGTTTGCACCGTCGCTAATTGCAGGACTGTCAATGGGAGCAATCAGCAAGTATATTGCCAGGTTCTATCAAAAAGCATGCGAACGGTAATCTAAAATTGAGATAGGACTTACGCACTCCGACTTTCAGAAACCGGGTTTTTGGTGAATCTGGAGGTGGCAACGAAGTATTTTCCTAAAAACCCGGTTTCTGGGTTCCGATCTAACCTTTAATTAAAATTAAGGTACAAAAATATGAGTGGTAAAATATTAGCAGAACGCTACGAAGTGCAGCGAGAACTGGGAAAACAAACTGGTCGCCAAACACTGCTAGCTCGTGATTTGCAAACTCAAAAATTAGTTGCGATCAAACAGCTATTCCTCGGTAGCGATTTTGAATGGCAAGACCTCAAGCTATTTGAACGAGAAGCGGAAACTTTAAAAGCACTTTCTCACCCAGCAATTCCTCGCTACCTCGACTACCTGGAAATTGACGAACCTGAAAGTAAAGGATTTGCCCTGGTACAGACTTATGTAGAAGGTAAAACTTTGGAACAGCATTTGCGGTCGGGGCGTACTTTTAGCGAAAGCGAGATGAAAGAATTAGCTAAATCGCTGTTAGAAATTTTGATTTATTTGCACCAGCAAGAGCCACCTGTTATTCACCGCGATCTTAAACCCAGCAATATTTTACTGCACAGCAGATCCGGTCACTCGGTCGGACAAGTTTATTTAGTTGATTTCGGTTCGGTGCAGAACCAAGCTGCCAAATTTGGCGGCACAATTACAGTAGTGGGAACTTACGGATATATGGCACCGGAACAATTTGGCGGGCGCTCGGTTCCGGCTTCCGATCTCTACGGTTTAGGTGCAACTTTAATTTATTTGGTAATAGGTTTGCATCCCACTGATTTGTCGCAGCAGGATTTGAAAATTCAATTTGCCGATCGGGCAGCCCCACTCAATTCTAATTTAATTGATTGGCTGGAGTGGATGACAGAACCGAGTTTGGACAAACGGTTATCTTCGGCTGGGGAAGCATTGCGATCGCTCGAAAATCCCCGCATTATCAACAAAAACCCTAGGGCGGAACAGCTACCAGGCAGCAAGATTAAACTCACAAAAACTTCTGAGTTTATAGAAATTGTAATTCCGCCACAGGGACTCGGTTTTGGTTTAATTACCCTGTTTTCTGGTGCGGTGAGTCTGAGTGTATTCTTATTCTGGTCTATTTACCTTGAAGTGATAAAAATCTATTATTTAAAGATACATTCGCCCTATCTTTGGATTCATGTCACACTAGAAGTATTAAATATTTTAATACCAGGAATAATATTACCTGGGGTAGGAGCAATTTTTATATTTGCATTATTTCGGGAATTGCGTCTCAGAATCGATCGGCAGCAAATCTCCTATACCAGCCATCTGCTGAAGTGGAGATGGAATTGTACCAACCCAGCCTCCAGAAAGCAAATTTGCCAGTTGGAAATTGAGACTACGCTTGATCGGCAACATAAATCATACAGAGTTACTCAGTTGATTATTCAAGCGGGCAGCCGAAAATATGAACTAGGTGGACTATATGGTGGACTAAGCGAATCAGAAATCGATTGGTTAGCAACAGAACTTAGCCAGTGGTTGGGATTGAAAATTAAAACAACTTTGAAATATAGTAAAGCAACTGAACCCTAGATAGAAAAATATCTCCCGATCGCCAAAACAAAGCATTGCGCCCTCAACCTGTGGGATGGGTCCCGCCCGTCCAGTGTATTTGCCACGCAGGCGAGAGACCCCACAACCCTCATCCTCAAATTGTGCCACGCCGATCGCACTCCTGGGCTTTCGGTCAATCTCATGCAACCGTCGGCCCCGATCGCCCGTAAAATGCTATCAAAGGGATTTGGCAAGTAGCACTCATCCCAATCATCTGTTAACTTGGAGATATTGTTGTGGACTTATCGCTAATTCCGGCACAGCCGAAACCAGGACTGCTCAACGTCCTCATCGAAATTACCGCCGGTAGCAAAAACAAGTACGAATTTGATAAAGACTTGCAAGCCTTTGCTCTCGATCGGGTGCTTTCTTCCTCAGTCCAATATCCGTGCGACTACGGCTTCATACCCAATACCTTAGCCGATGATGGCGACCCCCTCGACGGCATGGTAATGATGGATGAGCCCACATTTCCAGGGTGCATTATCGTAGCCCGTCCGATCGGAATGCTAGAAATGATCGACGGAGGCGACAGGGACGAGAAACTTTTGTGCGTTCCCGACAAAGACCCCCGCTATGCTCACTATAAGTCCCTCAAAGACGTAGCACCCCACCGCTTGGACGAAATAGCCGAATTTTTTAGAACCTACAAAAATTTGGAGAAAAAAGTCACGGAAATTCTGGGTTGGCAAGATGTTGATCAAGTCATGCCCTTAGTGGAAAAGTGCATCGCAGCCGATCGCAAATAAGCCCCTAGCCCGCACTCCTCGACTGCAACCCGACTAAAAACTCAGGAGGCCGAACTTAAGGCAATCGCTGCACGTCTAGGGATGCAGTCGAGGAACGGGTAGGTAGAAGATCAAATCTGTTGTGAATGCCGAGTCACCGGAACGGCATTCCTCAAAACCGCGCCCCGGCCCCAATCTTGAAAAAAATACTACTCATAGAGTAAGATGAAGCGCAAATTCTACCTCTGGAGAATGAGTTATACAGTGGAGGAAGTTTTACCCGAACACTCTTATTCGGCGCTATCTTAATCTCAGAACACATAACACGGCGGGCAGCCCGCATGATGCAAAAAATAATCTCTTAAGCGTGACATCTCCTACACGAATCGGTAAGGTTGAGAATTCTAACAGCCCAAGTATTAGGCACTCGAATAGTTTCCCGATTAAGGGCTTTATTATAGTACAGATTGCTAAAAACTAAAAAGTAAAAACTAAGATTTCAACTCCCAAGTTCCAGCCCCCAAAACTAAAAAAAATGCCAGATTCCGCACCCTCTCTACCCAATCCACAGCCTTCCGATCGCAAAGCCACAATGGAAAATAGTCCTTTGACCGAGTTTGTCGTTCAGTTTTGGGGCGTGCGGGGCAGCATCGCCACCCCCGGCACCAAAACACTGCGCTACGGAGGCAACACCTCCTGTGTAGAAATGCGCTTGGGCAAAAAACGCCTGATATTTGACGGCGGCACCGGTCTGCGAGTTCTAGGCCTCAATCTGCTGCGGCAAATGCCGGTGGAAGCCCATATGTTTTTCAGTCATACTCACTGGGATCACATTCAAGGCTTTCCGTTCTTTACTCCCGCCTTTATCCCAGGGAACTGCTTTCACATTTACGGTGCGATCGCCCCCAACGGCACTACCATCAAACACCGTCTTGCTGACCAAATGGTGCACCCCAATTTTCCCGTCCCCATCCAAGTCATGCAGTCCGACCTCAAATTCAACGATTTGACCCCTGGGGATATTCTCGAACTCGACGATGTGAAAATAGAAACGGCACTGCTGAACCATCCCAACACCGCGATCGGATATCGAGTCACCTGGGAGGGACACACAGCCGTCTACTGCACCGATACAGAGCACTTTCCCGATCGCCTGGACGACAACGTGTTACACCTAGCTCGCAACGCCGACGTGCTGATTTACGACGCCAACTACACCAACGAAGAGTATTACAACTTCAAAACCCCGAAAGTCGGTTGGGGACACTCGACTTGGCAAGCAGGAGTAGAAATAGCGAAAGCTGCTGGAGTCAAAAAAATCGTGATGTTTCACCACGATCCGGGCCACGACGACAATTTTCTCGATCGTACAGAAGCAGAGGTGCAGGCAGCGTTCGCCAATAGCTGCTTAGCCCGCGAAGGCATGAGCATACCAGTAATTTAACCAAAAATAAATTCAGAATTATGAAACAGGAAAAACCCCGCAAACGTCGCAGAGTAGGCTTGCGGGGGCTTTACTCAACGTTGCTAGTGTTGATAATTATCTGCTGTACCTGCGGCGGATGGGTTGCAGCTCAAACTGCCTACTCTCGCACTCCCGCGCGACTTGCTCAGGTTTCTTCGATCGAGGATACTGGAACTGTCGATCGCATCCCCGAAGGCTACCAACTCGGACAGCAACTGTACCTAGAAAACTGCGCCACCTGTCACATCGCTTTACCACCGCAAGTCTTACCTACAGAAACTTGGCGCCGGTTGCTGCAAGATCCCCAACACTACGGACAAACCATCAAACTGCTAGTAGACCCGCCCCGCCTGCTAGTCTGGAACTACCTGCAAACTTTTTCCCGTCCCCAAGCCAAAGACGAAGAAATCGCCTATCGAGTCGCCAGTTCTCGCTATTTCAAAGCACTGCACCCCAAAGTCAAAATGTCAAAACCCGCAAATATCAGCAGTTGCGTTACTTGTCACCCCGGCGCATCTCAATACAATTTCCGCAAGCTTACCGCCGAGTGGGAAAACTCTCCGTAGCGAAGATTAAGTTCGTAATTATATCTGAGTGCGATCGAGACGATCGCACTAACCAGAAAACGGCGATCGCATTCTGAACTAGAGACTTAAGTGTGGGTGCGATATTTCAATTCATGCTTACTGGGCCTGGCACCTTACAAATAACCTCTCGCTTTACCCTCATCAATAACTCTGACGGCTAACGGTGAAGTTCTGCGACTGCCGATAACGTCTGTTGCAAAACCGACCAAACTCGCTAGTCCGTTCCAACCGAGTGGTTAGCTGCGGCTTAAGTGGCATAGAAGTAAAAAATCTGTGCCTTTAACTACTTTTTGACAAATTGTTATGATATCTTAACTTTACCGGAGGCTAGTTCAGACAATTTAAGAAGCCTGGTTATCAAGTAACCTGATTTATGATTGACCCTAAAAAAATTCAACTGAAATGGGAAAGTTATTGGTTTAAAACCTTTGGAAGATGGCGATCGTGTCCATTGAGCTGCCCCGTAGACAGACCTCATCCTCGGCATATTTTTTGGAGTTGGATTGGCAGTTTTTTGGCAATTACTGCAACGTCCTATCTTGCCGTAAAAACTAATTCTCCTTTACTAATGGCTCCGTTTGGCGCTACAAGCGTTCTGATCTTTGGTGTCCCTGACAGCCCTTTGGCTCAACCCCGGAATGTCATTGGGGGCAATTTCTTAGCTGCTCTCACCAGTTTAATGATTCTGCATTTTGTCGGTTCTTCTCCCTGGGCGATGGGAATGGCTGTTTCTAGTGCGATCGGAATTATGCAGATTACCAGAACTCTACATCCGCCTTCGGGAGCAGTTGCCTTAGTCGTCATGATGACCCAGCCAGACTGGAAATTTTTGCTAACACCTGCTTTTGAGGGATCAATAATCTTGGTCTTGTGCGCCGTCATCTTTAATAATTTAGCGGCAGAAAGGACGTATCCCAACCACTGGTTATAGAATTGTCTCTAATTTTCTCATCCGACACTTTTTTGCTAACAAATGCTAACAAACATATAAATTGAGAGAATCTCTCAACAAAGGCGTGTCAACCAATGCCCGCAAGAAAATCCCGCGAGCACCATTTAGATCCCGATCCATCTTCAATCCAGTAGCTACGGACTTGACAGTTCTAGCACCACCTAGATTTTTGACAATTTCGCCCGTCCATGACACAGTTTTTGACGTGTAAGCTTCGTTGCAGTCAATCACAAGCTTGGAGTTTTCCCAAGCTTTCCACTTTAGGAAAGTCTTGAACTCGTAATGGCTCAGAGTCAACATTTGTCGCACCGTTTTGTTTCTTAACTTGCGGCGCGACTTAGACACCATTTGAGAGCTTTCAAAGGTTGGCAACAAAATCACATCAAAATTATCAACTAAAAACTTAGCGATTTTATGATGCAGCTCTTTGACCAAATTCTTAATTTTGCAACGAAGCCTACCAACTGCTTTCTTTAATCTTCTTTTTTGGCGACTGGGAGCTTTGGACATTTTTGACACTAATCTATCCAGCCGAAAGCACAGTTTTTGGATGTGCAAATTAGAGTCTTTTCCTAACCAGCCATAATAATTTTCAGAGAAAAATGTCATGAACGTGCGGACACCGGGATCGAGCGCAACAACCCGACCTTGTTTCTCGGTCTTAAGTTGTTGCACTTCTTCAGAAACTACTAGGTAGTATTCGCCATAAGCGAGAGTCAGCCTACCGTCGCTGAAATTTGCAGGCAAGGATTCTGTTAACTGACACTTACCCAAAATCGAGTTGTAGACACCGCAATCTTTTATAGCCGACTTCGGCACATAAATAGATTGTTTGGTGTCTTTCCTACTACGAAATTTACATTTGCGGATTTGCCCGTCTTTCTTGAAACCCTGCTTCGCTGCTTTGACCGCCGAGCAAGCATCTTTGATAGCAATCGATTTGATTTGGAAAGGTACAGGCTTTGCCCATTCTGGCAAGCTGTTGAGTATTCCGGTTTTGATTGTCATCCAGCTAGCTTTTGTGTCTGGTTCTTGGAGGTATTTTATGGTCGTGTTGTAAACAAAACGACTCACACCAAACCACTGCTTGAGCAGCGCTTTTTGCTCAGGATTTAGGAATAGCCGGATCTTCCTTGA
>NZ_JAUBVF010000132.1:0-3013 GCF_036705685.1 Microcoleus sp. AT3-A2 | reverse complement strand
CAATTTGAGGTCGATGAAGCAGCTATCGTGACGGGCGCTGTCACCTTGGCCTATGCCGCCTACCAATATTGGAAACAGGATTAAGGTTGACACTTCTACCTCGCGAATAGCTTATTAAGGAGGATTTAGGGGAATCGTTTATGTACCTCACCAGACAGAGAAACGCTATAGAAGCTGTAGAAATAAATTGTCATAATCCTCCAATTATACAATTATAAACAGTGATACAATCGGTATTTATAGCCAGCTATTTTGGGTTGAGGTTGCGAATCAATCGTACAGTTTCGCCCTTTTCCTTCCACTGAAGCTGTAAAATTTATCGTCCACAAATCCAAAATTTTTGGCATTTGAGCTAAAGTTTTGTGCAGTGCATCTGTCGCAGTTTGAGAATCACCATCTTTTTTTGCTAAAAGAAATTGAGGATAATTTGGTTGAGACTTTGTACTCAAAGATGAAGTAGATAAACGTTTAAATTCCCACGCTATCCCCATCATAGCTCTTGTTTCTGAGTGGCTTTTGCGAACAGTGGCAATTAAAACAGGAATCTTTGGCGATGCTGACTGTATTTTAACAATGTGGGGAACTAAAATATCGGGGCGTTTGGATTTTTGAAAGCCCAAATTTGAAACAACTGTCATACTACCAAGTAAACCCATTAATAAGATGATTGTTACTGCTTTTCTTCCGTCTATTTTTAATGCTAGAATTGGCGATTTTAAAAATTGACTTAATTTATTGTTTGTTTCTAAGTATTGATTTTCCCAACAAACAGCCAAACTTACTGCGAGCAAAATGATAACAGCGGGAAAGTAGACAAACTGATAACGAGCCGCCAAAGTTAGATCGGCACCCAAAATGTAGGTGATCCCTAAAAAGATGGCGATCGCACCCAACATAAACCCGCCTAAAACTTGAGTAATTAAGCTACCATCTGATTCTCCTAACTTAATTTTAAGACCTCTAATCAAAATTGGCAAAGCAAAAAACATGAAAATTAACAATGCCAAACCAGAGGCAAAAATCGCTAGTAAAGATACTCCTTCCACTGGCAATAATGCCAACATTGTCACCATCCACGCTAAAAGTCTGGGTGCTGGTTCTAGCAATTCAATCGGGTTTTTTCCCTCATAAATCCAGCGCGTCATTTCACTTTTAGAAGCTGTACGCAATGCCGGAAGCCAAACTAAACATCCCACCAACGTACCCGCACCAACCGTGTAGAGTCGGAATAGAGAATTGGGAATTAGTAATTGAGGACTGAGGGTTAAATCTTGAGTCAAATCTAACTCTAATTTTTCCTGGCGCTCTGTCCGTTTTTTTATCCAAATAACAGCTATTAAACTTAAACCTTCAGCAGCGACAACGAGAACAAAAAAGTAATGTGTTGCAATCCCTGAACAGTTAACTACTACCCAAAGTAATCCTGCCCAAATTGGTAAAATGTTACGATTATTTATAGTGCGAGTTGCTATTGCCAAACAGCACAAAGAAGCGATAATTAATAAAACTGGTAAAGTGTAGTGTCGAGCTTCTTGGGCGATAAATATCCCGTAGGGAGAAACCGCCATCATTGCGGCCGCCATTTGAGCTATTAAACGAGATCGAAATGCTACAAAACCAAAGCAAAACATAGCTGGAATTGAGGCGACACCGAGAATTGCAGGAAGCGCTCTAGCGGCCCATAAAGAAACTAAACCCGCCTCGGTCGAAAATAGTTTCATCCACAAATGAGCCAGCACAAAATAAACGGGAGGATGGGTGCTTTCTGTCATCAAATTGTGGATGACTGAGGTGATATTAGCTTGAGAATTCACTTGTAATGGCTGCAAGAGGGTATCAAGCGCGATCGCACTATCTAGCGGTATCGTCTGCAAACTATTTCCCAAACTAAAAATTAACGTTGCTATCTCAATTGTTGAAGGTGGCTTATCTGCCAAATTAGTAAAGCGTAAAACTGTGCCAATGGCTATCCATATTAGCACCAGCAATGGATGAAACCAAGGGTTCCCATCATTATTAGCAATTTTTAGTTTTAAACTTGGGACAGTCATTGTTTATACACCCTCAACATTTAGCAGCAAAGTATTCTACCTATCTCGATCTTCAAGTACCTTAAACCGCACCTCAATATCTTGTCTGTAGCAGCCTATGCAAACAAGCAGTGCGTAAATAAAAATCACAACTCTAAAATGGCTGCGATCGCCTTCAACTTGAGTTTAAGCTGCGATTCAAGCATCTTTTAGGGGAGTCCAGCGAAAGGCGCCATCGCCTCCTATTTCCACTACTACCTTAATTCGTGGTTCTCAAGTTCGCAAAACCGTCAAATATTGGATTTTACTACCGTTCTTTCTTGACTGTTCCCCTTGCCCTATTTTCCACTCCATGATATATTTTGTATGTGAAATAAAGTTTTGCAACTTTTCTAAGTGTAACTCTATCAAATCTTTTTGTGACTTGTTTAACATTTTTTTCTCCTTTTTTCTCCTTTTTTTCTCCTTTTTTTCTCCTTTTTTCTCCTTTTTTTCTCCTTTTTTTTTCCTTTTTTTCTCCTTTTTTTCTCCTTTTTTTCTCCTTTTTTTCTCCTTTTTTTCTCCTTTTTTCTCCTTTTTTTCTCCTTTTTTTCTTTCCTACATGAGCGCGATCGCCCGATGCTCCCACTAACTCTTGTCTCCTCCTTTTTTTTCTTAAATTTGAGCTTACCATTTTTCTTTTATTTACACAAATCCTTCAGACCCGTTGTAGACTGCAAAACTCGAAATTTTATTTCCTTACAACTTCTATCTAACTCTTTCTCTGCGTTCTCTGCGGTTAATAAAAAACTTGTTCGGGACATAAAAAATATTCCCATCAAACAACAGCAATTGTTCCGCCTTTAACCGGCATCGATCTCCCGTAAAAAATCAGAAACTTGCGCTACCGTATTTGATTAAATATCTTACCTTTCCCCCAACAAAATTCATGCTTCCCCGCATCAAAGAAATAGCCGCCACCCTAGCACCCCGCTTAATAGAAA
>NZ_JAUBVF010000040.1:0-56570 GCF_036705685.1 Microcoleus sp. AT3-A2 | reverse complement strand
GACTAATTATAAAATGGAACCGAAAAATAAAAAATAAAGGTAACTTAGTTAATGCAGTTTAGATGTCGAACAGCTTAAGAATGCTTCTGCTATTAATTATCAACCAATACTGTCTGGATTCTGGGTCCGCCCAGAGGCTGCCGTTCGTCCCGCTAGCGGTCAAGCTGAACCCACCCTCATCTGACATCGGGGTAGCAGCGAGAGCCCGGACCTGGGGGCAAAAGGCTAAATTTTCGTCGTGCATTTCTTGGCGGACGAATTGACTCACTCAAAATTCCCCTATTTTCTGAAGTTAAAAAAATTCGATTTTTTGCCATCCTGCCAACTCTGATCCCCCTTTGGCCTCAACAGTGATTCAGAAATATTCCCTGTTAACCTGTGGTGCTTTTCTCAACCATCTTCAATCGCTCTATTTTTGGTAAGGATTTCTCGGAATTCAGCGCAGTTGCGGTACTCGCCACGGGTTTGAATTTCGGGTATCATAGAGTCTTAGACTCTTGTTTACCGAGAATCTAAATCAGTGCTAAACAAGCCTGGATAACTTTAAGTTATTTTTCAAAAAAGTCAGTATGAATCAAGTTGAAAAAACTACAACTAAGCTGAATAGATCGCCTGTGAAAGTGTCCGATCGCACTTTGGAACTCGGTAATCTTCCCTTGAGCGACCTGTCTTTAGAAATAACTGATGGTCAAGCTTTGAGGGATTTGAGTTCGGACGATCGCCCGCCGGGAACCCCAACAGCCACAGGCCGGACTGCCGCAACAAGACGCCGGAGGGTAGATGGCAACAGCGATCGGGCCCGATCGCCTGTGGTTTCTACTGCGTTTCTCAAATGGCTGCTAGAGAGTTTGACTCGCTCAAAAGGTTGGCTGGGAATTGTCACCCTGGCAGCAGTTTGGGGGTGGTGGAACAGTCAGTTACTGTTTTCCACAGGCCTGGGGATAGCAGCAATGATGCTGGTTTACCGAGGGCAGTCGTGGGATTGGCAATTGCTGCGAGCCCAAGGCGAGCAATTTTGGGAGGGCCCGAACCGCCGATTCGTTTTAGCGGTGGGTACGGGCGGCATTGCTACCTTGGGCGCTTACATGAGTTTGGCGATTTGGGCGGACTCAAGCAGCCACTGGATGGCTTTGAGCCTGATTTTGCAGAATTTGGGGACGATCGCAATTGCAGGGCTGTTGCTGCGGCAAGGGTTGAGTCTGGGGGCGGCAAAAGATGAAGTGGCGCTCGATCGCATCTTGGCGGATTTGACTGATGCTGACCCCGTGAAGCGTTTGATTGCTGTGCGGCAAATGACCGATTTGGTGAATAAGGGTGGGTTTGGTCCTGTGAGTTCCGTCAAAAGTTCGTTAGCGAAGCCCTCGCAGAGGATCGCCCGTTCCCGCGCTGCCGAGTGCTTTCGCCTGATGCTGAGTCGGGAACCAGAAGCTTTAGTCCGCAATGCCCTTCTCGAAGGTTTGCAGACTTGGGATGCTACTTATGGCTTTGCTTTAAAATCCAAACATCAAGTCATCGACTATTAGCTGACCATCAAAAGCGTAAAAACTAATTCGATGAATATTCGGAGCTTTTACGCGCAGGGGAGTCCTAGGGGCGATCGGAGAATTAGACCCCACCAGATTGGGCGCCGGCATTTCATCCTGAACAATTGGGTTGCCGTCAATGTCACAAGCAGATAAAACTGTTCGTCGCGAACTGGTGACAAGTCCTGACACCCAGCGAACTGGATACTTAAAAGTTACTTCTATCAGTCCGCTTTTGGGGGCTCCCATTAACACTGTTGCCCCAGAACCCGTGAAAAATGCTGGGTTTGAAGGTTGGATGGCGACGGCATTGCTAAAAGTCACCCCCCAATGTCCAAACTGGTGTTCTACTACTTCAAAGCATTTCAACTCTTCTAAAGCTACGCGGACGATCGCAGGTACCGTCGTGGCGCGCGATCGCACATCTGAAGCCACGCCTGAGCGTTCTGGAGTGGCGACAAAAGACTTTTTGCCGTTTAAATCCATGCTTCGACAGGCTGTGTCAAACTCTGCCAACCCGTCAGATTGAAGACTTGTCGCATCAACCATAAAACCCTCGCGATCCCTTTTTCTGAGCAGTTGCATTTTAGTAGACCTCCCTGAGATTAGTTGTTTCTTGTGTTTTGGAATTGATAACGGTGAGGCCCGTGATTGCCAAACCTGCAATTAGGAATCGAAACCCCATTGCCCGCCCTCCAACAAAGACTTTCGACCTCAAAAGCCACTGCTCCGCAAAATATCGTGATTAATGATTTGTGATTGGCGAGCGTCGGCAAACCTGCCACCTGCCTGAAAGCGAGTTCTAATAGTCCTCCTTTCCGAGCGCCTGCTTTCGGGGTTGGCGAACAGACTCTATTTTGTTGAGGGGTCTTACCCATCATTTTGCTATTATCTCCGATCGGCGCTAGTTTGCAAGGGTAAGGATAACTACACAGCCGAATTGCCCAAATCGCAAAACTTACTTGCTGTCTGTAGTTTCACGCTTCACCTGTACTAAAATAGATTTAAATCATTACTCAATCTTTACAAAAACGCCACCAGCTTTGCAAGTTTTTTAAACAAAGACGGGGCGACGGAAAAGAATCTAAAATATAACAGCGATTAAGGTTAGTTTATGCTTGTACCCCTCGGCTTCGGTCAGCGATCAATAGTTACTTCTCTCGGCAGAATGGTTTACTACACTGCTGAAAAAATGCCTTGGATGGGGTTGCCGACCTCAACTTCGGAAAATAAGCCGAACTTAGTATTTTTTCACGGTTTTGGAGGCGGGTCGAGTGCCTACGAATGGTCGAAAGTTTATCCGGCTTTTGCTGCAGAATATCGAATTTTAGCACCGGATTTAATCGGTTGGGGGCGATCGGAACATCCGGCAAGAAATTATCAGGTGGAAGATTATATCACAACTTTGATCGAATTTATCGAAAAAACTTGCGGCAGTCCGACAGAGGTGATTGCTTCTTCGCTAACAGGGGCGATCGCGATTCGAGCTGCGATCGCACGGCCGGATCTCTTCAAATCCCTGATTTTGACCATACCCAGCGGTTTGTCAGATTTCGGACAAGATTATGGCAGCAGTTTCTTCGCTAAGCTAGTCAACACGCCGATTTTAGATCGCTTGCTCTACAGTACCGGAATCGCCACAGACGGCGGCATCCGTAGCTTCCTAGAACAACGCCAATTTGCCGATTCGCGTCGCGTTTACCAAGAAATTGTTGATGCTTACCTCGAATCTGCTTTGGAACCAAATGCAGAATATGCCGCCCTGTCTTTTGTGCGGGGAGATTTGTGCTTTGATTTGTCGCTGTACATCACTCAGCTAACAACGCCGACAGCGATTATTTGGGGAGAAAAATCGCAGTTTACCGGGCCCGATATCGGCCAGCGGTTGGCAAATCTCAACCCCGAAGCAATCAAAGTTTTTCAACCTCTGGAAAACGTAGGTTTGACTCCGCAGTTAGAAATTCCCGCTGTCACGATTGGCTTAATTAGGCAATACTTAAAATTGCTTTCGGAAGGGTGAAGAAGTTCGGCAACGGGTTCTGTAACGAATGTAACGGATGTAACGGATTTAACGGATTTAACGGATGTAAGGAAGAAGGAAGAAGGAATATGAATTCCCTCTTCCCCCTTCCCCATTAGCAATGACTAATGACTACTGACTACTGACTAATGACTACTAATTATTCTTTCACTCGCACGTCGATAACGCTGGCGTTGAAAATGTACTTGTTGCCTTCAAGCTCTAGCGTAGTGCCAATTTTGACTTTCGTATTACCTAAAACCGGGCCATTTTCAGTAAGTTGACCTTTTCCCTCTAAGGTAAACATCATATTTTTGCTGAACGCTTCTTCTTCTCGGGGATCGGGGAGAGCTTTCAGAGTGCCGTTGGGCTGAGGAACTGCTAGGGTTCTGGTGAGAGTTTTGACAGATTTGATGGTAATCTGACCGGAGGGTTGATTGCGGATCACCACATTGATTTTATCACCTGGTTTGAACAAATCTTGAACGTTTGTTCCTTTGAGACCGATCGCAATTGCATCAATCTCTACAGGTTTGATACTGGTGCCGACTTGGGCTACGGAACCGCCAGAAGTGCCGGGAAAGAAGAAGATTCCGACTGCAACTAGCAGTACGATCAGAGCGGCAGCTACGTCTAGAATGCTGAGTTTGCCGAACAGTCGGCCTTGAGAATCTAAAATTTTCATAATCGCCTATTATACTGATAGCGACAGGAGTATGTTTACAAGCTCAGGACTTACGCAGACATCAATGAAAAACAGATGCTGCTATTGCTGAGCTACCGCTGGCAATGACATACTTTATTGATTCGTAAGTCATGAAGCTAAAAGATATTACCACAACGATCGCCCAAAATCCGCATGACTGGGGCACTTAACCCAGAAGGCAGTTGACGGCGGTTGGTTGGCCGACAGGCCGATCGCCCATAAGCTGGTGGCGCCGTTAAAAATTGACAAAAAGCTAGAATAGCAACTAAGCAGCCTCAAATTACGTCTGCCTATTTAGTGACTTTTCGAGTATTTCCTCAAATTTTATCTAACTTCTCCCACGTATCAATCATGTTAAAAAGTTTTTGGTTGACTTGCCGGCGTACTTGTGGCCGGGGGATTTATCTGTTTCTATCCCTGATTGTGGCTGCAGGTATCGGGCTGGTTTCCCCGGAACCGACTCAAGCATTTTCTTTGCCTGAACTGATTTTTCGGGGCATCCAAGTTATTCAATTGTCGAATATGTCCGATCGCCAAGAGGTGACTATTGGCCAACAAATTAATCAGCAGTTAACGAACAGCGAGTTTAAGATTGACCGTGATCGGGACACTACAGAATATATCAACCGCATCGGTCAGCGGCTCGCTCAAGAAAGCACTCGCCCCGATATTCCTTATACTTTTCAAGTGATTGACGACGACAATATTAATGCTTTTGCAACTATGGGCGGTTTTGTTTATGTGAATAAAGGTTTGATGGCGGCGGCGGACAATGAGGCAGAATTGGCAAGTGTGATCGCCCACGAAATAGCTCACATTAATGCTCGCCACGCGATTAAACAAATGCGTCAAATGGCCATCGCTTCAGGTGTAGCTTCGGCGACAGGGCTCGATCGATCTCAGGCGGTTCAGATTGGAGTGGAATTGGCTTTGCGGCGCCCCCACAGTCGCCAAGCTGAGTATGAAGCAGATCAGTTGGGATTGCAAACTATGGGGCGAGCGGGCTACGCTCAATCTGGGATGGTAGATTTTATGAAAAAGTTGCTCAACAAGCCTTCTCCTCCTAGCATTTTGAGCACTCACCCGGCTACTGCCGATCGTATTGCTGCTATTTCACAGGCTATAGATCCGGATCTTGCTAGCGGTGAAGGTTTGAATAATGAGGATTACAGGCTAGAAATCCGCAGGCTTTTGGGCTCGTAGAAATTCTCAATCTGTCAGGGGACTCTATTGTTTTCTCTTCTATTTTCTTCTCTTTTATTACTTCGCGCTCCTCGCGTCTTCGCGGTTCGTTAAAAAATAAATCCAGTTATATCATGTCCCATGGATTAACCATAATAGCCCGGTCGGGGCGGGTTTTTGAGATTGTCAATTATTGGCACGTATTGTTGGTGAACCCGCCCTACAAAAATCGCGGTTCCTCCACCGGACATGATATTACTAGGGTACGTCAGAAGCAGGTTAATTTCGATTTAAGAGATCGGACTTAAGCGGACATACCCTAAAACTACAAATTGATTTAACACTGCTGTTGAACAACAGAATCGATCGCAGCTTGGGGGGGTGGAATCGGCTGCGGCTTCAATTGCCGGACAACTTCGTCAAAGGGCAAAATTCGGACTTGATTGTTAAATACATTTACTTGATAAACTCTGCGGTAGCTGAGGTCAAATCCTGTCAGCCAGCCGCTTTTGGGATGATAAGCACCCGTGTCAATATCCAACCACCCTTCGCCCCTGACTAATTCGCCCGGTCTGACCCCATGAAAGGTAAAGGTGATCGTGTGACCGGTGATAATTAATTTATTGGGAAAATAGGGTTTCGACATGGTGTGAAATTCCCTGCGAATCCAACACAGTTGTTCGATCGACTGTTCATCGATCGACAGATGGGGGTCAACGCCGGCGTGAACCAGCCAGATGTCCCCTAAGTCCAGGTGCGTGGGGAGCGATCGCAGCCACTCTAAGTGTTTGTACGGCATCATCCCTGTATCTCTGTAGCTCGCTACTGTCGCATCGCCGCCACTGTAGAGCCAAGATTGCCACGCTCGCATATCCATCGGCGTCCCCGACAAAGCCTCCAGCATCAGTTGTTCGTGGTTGCCCAACAGAGTTTGGTAGGGGCTTTGCTGCACAAAATCTAAGACCTGAGCGCTTTTGGGGCCACGATCGATTAAGTCTCCTAAAAAATAGACGCGATCGTTCGAGCTGGGGGCAAGTGCCTCTAGCAGGGTCATTAAGCCGTCGTAATGCCCGTGTACGTCCCCGATAACAATGCGCCGATGCTCCATTGTGTTTATCCGCTTCCCTGACTCAAAAGCCCCATATCTAGCTTATAGCATCTGATTTTGCTGCTATTTGCCTCCCCTCTTTTACCGTGGAGGGGTGTCACCCATTATAGTGCTTTGTATAAAGATTCTGTAAAGCTCGCCAGTACCTGTTTGCGTAGCTACTGATAGAAACACAGGCAAGCTGTTAATTGTGGTTCTGCCACTGCTGTTACTGAGGCAAAGCTTTGAGTTATTTCACGCTTTAGGGTGCATCAGCGATTAGCCGACGGATTAAGTCGAAAATAATCCTTGACACACCCTAAAATACGATCGAGCCTTAACGATTGTTACTGAGTCAAAGCTTTGAGGAATGTCTGGAGTTCTGCCAAAAAACCTTTCTTTTTTAGAGCTTTTGCAGGTGTGGTGGAGTCAGGATCGGCGCTTGGGAGAGAAGCGGCTAAAATCCGCTCTAAATCGTCTCCGACTGGTTTGTGGGCGGTTTCAGAAATTAGTTCGTATTCGTCGTTTGTTTCCAGCCACACTTGCCAGGATTGGGGGTAGCAGCGGAATAAAGCAGCAGTGTCTAAGGGTCTGATATAGTAGCAGGATTCAATTTTGCTGAGGAATCGATCGCGCAATTGGCGACCCGCATAGCCTATACCTATAGTGGCAACGTCTTCGAGGCGCGGGTTGAGTAGAATTACTGGGCGACCGGCCGCAGCTATATAAATTTTTTCGACTTGGGCCACTTCTACGGCTGCTGGATTGATCAAAAGGAAAAGTTGATCTTCCGGTGATATTTTATCTTCAACAGGGGTGCGACTGCTACCCAAATCAGTGACTTTAAACGGTGTTTCTCCCCAGTCGCGGCGCGCGAGGGCAGCCGCACCGGTGTCGGGAAAAAAGACTTTTACTCCGGGGTAGATTTCCTCAAATTCTGGGAGGAATTGTAGGGTGATAGACTGTGCTTGCAGGGCGATTTCTGGAAATACTAATTCGACTTGCAGTAGATTTTTGCCGTCCGAGAGGGCAGCGGCGGTGGCAATGCGGGATTGGCCGATCGCCTCGTTGAGATCCTTGGGCAGTTCTGTCATTAATCTAATTATTTTTACTCGACTTCTCTCAATGTAATTTTACCTGAGATATTGCACCATTCTCAATTACCTATTCTTGAGCATGGTACAAGATGTAAGTTTTACCGTCTCAAGCAACAAAAGCTAACACCGACACGGGCGAACCGGAACCTCCCAAAAGGCGTAATATTCCGATAACTAAAGTGATTTCAGCCGTAGGTAACAAGTCGAGATTTGCCAGATTTTCCAGCACTATTCGCTGCTTTTCCAATACCAATCTGTTAACCGCAAAACTTTCATCTTGCCCGGTATCGACTCCGTGGGTGTCGGTTCCAATTCCCGCGATAGAGCGTTCTTCTAGCAAAAATTGAGTTGCTGCTTTGCCAAATCCGGGAAAGTGGCAAATCCCGCGATCATCTTCGTTGAAAAATGCTTTCTCGTCATCCCATTTTTCTTGCCACCCAGTATACAATAAAACTAGATTTCCCGGTTCTATAAGTTTGTGCTGCCGTTCCCAAGTCAATATATCATCAATTGTTAAAGTGTAGTCGGGATTGGCAAGACTTTGCTCTCGGATGTCGATCGCAATTGCCGGCACAACGAGCGACTGCGGGGAATAATTATCAATGCTGGCGCCTCCTACATAAAAGCTGTTGGGTGCGTTGATGTGAGTGCCACTGTGTTCTCCCATTGAGAATTTCCGCAGGAAATAGCCGTTTTTTTCTATTTGAGCGACTGTGGTAATTTCTGTCGCTGGATCTCCTGGCCAAATGGGAATATTCGGGTGAATTGCATGGGTTAAGTCTACAATTGTGCTATAGGCGATCGTTTTTAAGTTATTGGACTTAAAGTTGTTTGTCATCAGGTTAAATATATCTATTATTTATTAAACACAGTTGAGTTTTTGACCTTCTGCGATGTAAATCTAAAATCTAAAATCTAAAATCTAAAATTCGATTAGTCGATCGAGCGTTGCTTCCATCACATCCTTGGTTTGCCCGGAAACAGTATACACCAAAGCTTCTCGATAAACTCTCCCGGCCGGGTGTAGCGTACCGTTAGCAGCACCGCTAGAAACTGCAACCGCAGCGTGCCCGCAACGCACCGCTAAATCAATGGCTTGAGCTCGCAGCGCTAATTGTTCTGCTTTCGAGCTATGTTGAGATTGTGGGAAATTCTGTTTTAGCCGATCGAGCTTTTGCTCCAGTTTTTGACAAGCCGCCGTTATAAAAGGTGAATTCTTAGCAGCCGCCGCTGCTGCAATTACATCCAATCCCGCTCGAATACAACCAAAATTACCCGGAACAAAATTCAGTATATTTTTGGTGTCGTTTTCCGAAATCCAGCCGACAGGTTTAACTGAAATTATTTTCGATTCATGCAGCAACCAATTATCGAGAGTTACTGTCACAGTATTAGTCGAGTTCATGGCGATTAACTGCATGATTTCGCTACAAGCTATTTTACCAGATTCGCGTTCAATATTGGCAAAAGGCACTAAACCGAAAACAGCGCGTTCGTCAGGAAGTACCGCCGCTACAATAAACTTTTGAAACAAGCCAAAACCTGTTACCCAAGGAACTTTTCCTGACAATAAATAACCCGCTTTTGTGGGAGTTGCGGTGACGGCCGGATTGCCCGATCGCCTCAAATGCGAAAACCCAATACCCAAGCGTAACTCTTTTTGGGCGATCGCGGGCAAGTATCTGCTTTTTAACATTTCATTGTCGCTGTTGGCAATCATCGCAGTTGCGCTGTGGTGCTGAGTTTGCAGGAAAGACAAAGCGCCGGAATATCGAGCCGTCAATTCCTGATATTTGTAAAAAATCTCCGGTGCAACTTCGACACCGCCCCATTTTTTGGGAACTCGCAACGCTAAGAGCGATCGATCTTCCAATCCCGCAACTGCTGTTTTCAGCGCTTCCGAGTCGCTGTCGATAATTTCCGCGTAGGGTGAAACGCACTTTTGCAGGTAAGTTTCTGTGTAGTAAAGAATATCTTGAAATTCCATTTTTTATGATAATTTTCTAGTTGTTTTTACCATTACTTTGGAAAGTTTCATTACCCACGCATAGGTAGCGAGAAACCCAGTTATTACGATTTTTGTGGCGAATCACGAGACATCTACGAAAACACCGGGTTTCTGAGATAATTTTATAGTTATTTTTATTCAAAGTTCTATGGGGGGCAGAAAAATCCGCCCCTAAACTAACTCATTCCCAAACTTTCCAAGGAGCCTTCCCTTCATCCCAAAGCTCGTTTAAATACTTGTATTCTCGAAAAGTATCCATCGCAAAGAAGAAGCCCTCATGACGGTAAGCCATCAACTGTCCGTCTGCCGCCAAACGCTGCATCGGCTCTTGTTCTAAAATACAATCATCTCCCCCCAAATACTCAAATACCCGGCGGTTAAATATCATATATCCAACACTGATCCAGCCATCTATTTGAGGTTTCTCCGAAAATTGTACTACGCGGCTATCGCTGTCTACATCCAAAATCCCAAAGCGAGAAATCGGGCGAAATGTAGTGACAGTTGCCAGCTTACCGTGAGACTTGTGAAAATCCATCAAGGCGTCAATATCGACATCAGCAACTCCATCGCCGTATGTCACCATGAAATTATCGTGATCGATATATTTTTCTATCCGTTTTACCCGCCCTCCCGTCATGCTTGCCGCGCCAGTTTCAGCCAGGGTAACATTAAAATCTTGTTCGAGATGTTCCTCATGATAAGTGATGGTATTTTGGCGTCCCAGACAGATAGTAAAGTCATTGTTCATGGCTTCATAATTGAGGAAATATTCTTTAATCATGTTGCCGCGATAGCCCAAGCACACAATAAATTTTTGGAAACCGTAGTGTGCATAGATTTTCATGATGTGCCAAATAATCGGATGCCCCCCCACCTCAACTAAGGGTTTGGGACGAAATTCTGTTTCTTCTCTGAGACGGGTACCGAGACCACCTGCTAGGATAACTACTTGCATTTGTTCAATTTTTTAAAGATGATCAATTAATTTATCATCAATCATCAGTGATTTAGTCAAAGAATTATTAACTTTTTCTCATAGTGAGTGAAGCTTTGTAAACCACAGAAATCACGAACTATTCTCAATAATCGTAGGCTGGGGGCCCAGCACCCTATATTTACGTCTATTTATGAATAATCGTAGGCTGGGCGCCCAGAACCATGTATTTAAATATTGCGCGCAATTTCTAACTAACAGTAGGGGGCGCACTGCACACCATCTATTTAAATGCTGCGCGTAATTTCTAACTTACGAATGGTAGATTAGGAAATAGACAAAAAAAGCCAACACCCCTATTAAATATAATAAAGACATTCAACAGCAATGAAAAATCAACTCGATAGCATAAAAAAGTTTTTAGGTATCCTATGCGCGATCGCCTCAATAATTATATTATTCCAATCGGCAATACCTGGTGTTTACGCCACGGTTGTTGCACCGAAAATCTCAACGATACCACAAACCACCGTAGCTTTTGTACCCAAAATACCGGGCGGCGGATTAGACTTTCACGAAGCCGCAGGAGGACACACTTTAGAGAGACACGTTGGTAAAACAGAAGCACAACTAGCACAGCGACTCGCAAGCGAAACGAGAATTTCTGCCGCATCTTCTTTTACTGACCGTTCCGTCGCCGAAGTGGCTATTGCAGAAGCAATGAACAGAAATCAAAGTGCGATCGACTCCTGGGTGAAAAGTCGAGGCAATCGTTATACGATCGACTACAATGCCAACAGAATAATTGGCATTACTCTGCGTCGCCGCGCATCCAAAGCAACTTCAACATCTCGCCTGAGAATCATCCTTCAGCGCAGCGCCAAATTACCTCCCGGATACTTTATTCTCACAGCCTATCCCCAATGATCAATCAATTTCCTCATTTAACCCAATTTTTCAGTTCCTACTTTCACCAAGACTGGCCGTTAGAAGCTGACACTCCCAGCGATGTAGTGAACAACTACCGCAGCAGCGAACCTGCAGCAAGTGTTGAAGCTGCATCGCAAGAGCTCAGCAAACTGCTCGAAATGCCGATCGCCCCAGCCGATTTAGAAGCATTCATCATTGATGAATTAGGGTGTTACTACGACCCACAATCCGAAAATCAAACAGTCAGAGAATGGTTGGAATCTGTGCAAAAATCTTTAAAAAATCTCAGCTAAAGTTTATATATTTGTAAGAAAACGGCTATATATTTGTAAGGACACGGCACTGCCGTGTCCCTACAATTTGTTCACAATTTAATAGGGTAGCTAGCTCACTTGCTAACAGTCAATAAGTAGCCTTCGTGGACGTTGAAATTAGGGATAACATAAGCCAAGCTGCCGCTACCCACCGAAAAACTTTCTTCTTTAACTGTGACAAGCTGTGGCACGGCTCCTTCTTGATTGTTGGGAATTTTTTCTAATTTTAGAGTGATTTTCTGACCTCTTTGAATACCTAGCTGCTCCAAATTGCCGAGGGTTAATGTTACCGTTGTTGCTGAGGAAAAATTGGGGTCGAAATAACCTAAAAGTATCTGTGCTTTACCTTCAGGATTTGACTTGCTGGCTAAAGCGACAAGGCGATTGTTATTTGACCAACTCCGCACCCGCGAATTAACTCCGTCAGCATAAGCTTTGTAAGCCCACCAAGCTGCTCTTGGTTCAAAAGTATTAGGCGTGACCATCCCACTCAGCGTATTGTTGAAGCAATTGCTAACTTTATTTGGCCCTTTAGCATCCCAACAAGCTCTGCAAGCACCGTCAGCTTTTGCATACTCTAAGTTATACAAATAACCTAAGATTTCTCCCGGCTGGTACTGCGCTAAGTTCCCGACAATTTCGTTGACGTAAATTTTTTGCAATTTCAGTTCCTTGTAAGAGGGACTTTGCTGAAAATTGCGTTTAGCATCAATTACATGGTCGTCAACAAATAAGATCATGGTATCGTTGAGTTCGTGCCATGAGAGGAAATTTACTTCGAGTTTGTTCGCTTTGCAGTAATCCAAAAAAGCGGCGAGATATCCTTTGTTGTAGTTGGTAATGCTCGGTCCGCCAATCATTGCTGACGGCCCCAATTCTTCTCGCAAAATTTTGTAAGCTCTTTTGTAGGTTTCAAAGAATTGTTCTCTGCTTCCATTCCAAAACGGATTTTTTAAATCGGGTTCATTCCATACATCCCAAATAATTTTCTTGCCTTTATTTTGCTGCGCTAACTGTCGGATGAATGCTTCCCACGCAGGGTAGTTTTGATAGGGCCAGCCATTGGGATTAGTACCGTAGCCCCACAAGTCGCTAACTACTAACTGAAACTCGGCTCCGCTGGCGATTATGCGATCGTAAATATCGAGTCTCCCCGCCCGCCAAAGTTTGGGCTGCAAGGGTTTGATAGAAATATCCGGCGGTTTTGTGGTGTCGATTCCGTGCAGGATGCCGCTCATGGAAATTGTACCGGTGGCTGGCTGTCCAAAATCTACTGTAACGTTCGATCGCAGTTGGGCGATCGCTCTTGGCTGTCCCCAATAGGCTATTAACAGAACAGTGACAATAGCTAAACAAATTGTCATCAGTTTATTAATACGTGGGAATTTGAATGTAAATTGCATATCTTTTGTTTGGTTGATGTTTTGTGGAATGGGCCGGAGATCCCGTTCCTAAGAATGCTGCAAGAACTCAGTTTTAACGAACCGATGAAAACACTTCAAAACCCTGTATGGATTCTATCACTTGTTGCCACGATCGGGAGTTGATCAGCTCGTTGGTATCGAAATTAACTCCTTTTTCGACAGCAAAAATACCAAAGTTTTTCACCCAATCAAAGATAGTTTCTGTGGTAAAATAAGGCGTGCAAGCCCAAGCTGATTGCAAATTACTCGCCATCTCGGACATATGTCCCCGATCGTAAGCCTCCCAAGCTTTCCACACTAAATAATAGTATTTCACCAGGCTATCCACTTCTTGTACCTGCTTTTTTAGTTTCGGACTAATAGAGAAACTGTCGCTCTCATCCTCACTTACAAATGCCTGTTCAATTATTTCTCCATATTCCCGAAGCATCCGTTCTTCTTTGAAGAGTTCTTGAGCTCGCGCTTTGCACGCTTGTCCTGCAAGTCTACGCGATTCGGGATTTTCTGCCCATATTTCCACGGTTTCTAGCAACTCTTTTACTGTTCCTTCTGGGTCGATTGTAGGATCGGGGAGCAACTTTCCCGTATCTCCCAATTCTTCAGGAATCCCGCTGACTGCTGTGGCAATTATCGGCAATCCTTTCGCCATTGCTTCCATAATTGCTAGCGGCATTCCTTCTGCTTGGGAAGATAAAATAAAGATGTCGCTGGCGTCTAGCCAATCGGCAATATCCCAGCGCTGTCCTAAGAATTTAACCTGTTCTTCTACTCCCAATTTGCTCACAGTTGCTCTTAGTTCAGGTTCCAGATTGTCGTGAGTAGTAGACCCAGGCCCGGCCCAAACAAAGTAAATTTGGGGCCAAACTAGACGATTTTTCAATTGGGCGATCGCCTGCAATTGATACTGATATCCTTTAATTGGAGTCAATCTCGCCGCCGTAAAACAAACGATAGCATTTTCGGGGATTCCTTGTTCTTGACGCAGGCGTTGGCGAGTGGAAAGATTCGGCGGCTCAAAATAACTATTTGGTCTGCCATAATAGATTACTTTCCCCCGTTCTAGACGCGCTTTAAATAAACTTTGGAACAAGTTTAAATTCTCGTGGGAAACTGCTACTGCTGCTTTGGCTACCATGTACTGGTAGGCAACTGCATCGAAATAGGGAATTTGATCGCCGCGATCGAAGGTTGCATAATTGCGATTGATATAACCCAGACTGATTATGTACGGTATACTTTGCTCGATCGCAACTTGTTTCGCTGCAAAGTTAGCCATCGGCCAGCCGTCACTAAATATAATTAAATCCGGTTGAGCCTGGGCGTAAATTTTTTTAGCATCATCCAAATTGTAAGCTATTCGCAAAAACTCTTTCATCGTGTCGAACTCTAGCCAAATATGTTCGATACCTAGCTGTTTTTGTTCGGTAATTAAAGGGTTAGAAGCTTGACTTTGAACGCTGGTTACTCGGTAGCCATCGGCAGCTAATTTACACATCAGCGAGTGGTTAAACTGAGCCAATCCGCCGACTCCTGAGTCTTCTGTGTACAGGAGTACGTGCTGTCTTAGCTGCCGAGAAGTCGAACGGGGAGCCGATTGAAACTGATAAGGATTGTTCGCTGCGATCGCCACTATGTCTTGCCATTCCTGTAAATTGGTTAAGGCATAGGCATCAAAGTTGTAGCCGTACTGTTCCGAAACCCCCTTAAAAGTTTCCAACCAATTAAAAACAGTTTCAGTACCTGTAAAAGGAGTGTAATGCAGAGATTTTTCCAGACTTTCGACCATTTCTGGCAAATATCCGTCGCGGTACATCCGCCATGCTATCCATACGCAACACTTGTAACGTTCCGCGCGTTTCAAGTCGCGGATGTGCTGAGGTAAATCTGGTCGCGCGAAAAATTGCTCCATCAAAATTTCCGTATTTTTCATTAATTTGGAGCCGTTAGACATGATATTGCTGTCGTGCTGACGATAGCAGGTTAATATCTCTTTTAACCAAACTGACTTGCAGCCTTTTAAAGCTAAACGTAGCACAAAATCTAAATCTTCGGTTGGCGGCAAGCGATGATCGAAACCGCCCAACCGTTCCCACCATTCTCGCCGCAGCATCATGGCGCTGGGACGCACGGATTTGTACAAAACAAAACTTTCTAAATCTAATTTGGGTGCTTCTTCCCAAGGCTTTACTCCATAGATGCCTTCGTCGTTTTTGTCAACAATAACCCAACCTGTTTGCACCATATCTAATGTGGGGTCAGCGTCAAAGCAAGCTACTTGTTTTTCTAGTTTTTCTGGTAAGAAGAAGTCGTCAGCATCTAGAAAAGCTAAAAATTCCCCTTTTGCTAACTTACAAGCATGATTTCGAGCAATTGCTGCTCCTTGGTTATCTTGATAAACGTACTTAATTAAATCGAGGTAAGGTGACAAAACTTGGCGAGTGTTGTCGGTTGAGCCGTCGTCTACGACGATAATTTCCCAGTTTTGATAAGTCTGGCCCAGAACACTCTCTACGGATTTGACAATGTAGCGATCGCAGTTGTAAGCCGGGATGATGACACTGACGCGCACTTTTTTGGGAGTGATGATACTAGCCATTAACTGTTTCCATGCTGGTATTTTTCTGAGAGCAATGCCATCAATTGGGCAGCCGTAGGTGTTAGAAATTCCGGTAAGGCGCTTTACCCAATCTATTATAGTTAGTGTCAGCGAGGACGGGGTATAATCTAAAGATTTTTGCAAATAGTCAGTCATTTCTGCCGGATAGCCGCTGTAGTAAAGTTGCCACGCCATCCATGTCAGAGCTTCATACAACGCCTGCTTTTCTAATTGGCGGATGTCCTCTGGTAAGTCGGCTCTACTGAAGAAATTTTGCTTTAATTTAATACAAAGGTTTGCCTGTTTTATCGCTCTCTGGATGGACACATTTTGCCCGTGCTGGCGGTAGCATACTGTCACTTGAGGCAACCAAACAGCTTCGCACCCAGATAGTGATAAACGCACAATTAAGTCGGCATCGTCTACTGAATCATACTGAGAATCAAAGCCACCGACTCGTTCTAGCCACTGCCGCGAAAACATCATGGCGCTGGGAAGTAGGGGCATATAAACAATCCAGGTTTTTAAGTCTAGCTGAGGCAAGTATTCCCAGGGTGTGACATCGAAAATACTTTCGCCTTGCTCTTTAACCATTCGCCAGCCACTATTAACAATTCCTAGTGATGGCTGAGCGTCAAATAACGCAACTTGTCCAGCTAACTTATCGGACAAGAAAAAGTCATCTTGATCTAAAAAAGCAATTAATTCACCTCGGGATTCCTGAATTCCTCGGTTGCGAGCAGCAGCTACTCCTTGGTTTTCCTGATAAACATAGCGAATTTTGTCAAAATAAGGCTGCAATGCTTGGCGGGTGTCGTCGGTTGAGCCGTCGTCTATGACGATAATTTCCCAGTTTTTATAGGTTTGGCTGATGACGCTTTCTACCGCTTGCGCTATGTAGCGAGATCCATTATATGCTGGAATAATTACACTTACTCGCGGTGTCGGATTTGCTATTGACATGAATTTTATCGGTGATAAGGAAGGGTTCGGCAACGGATTCTGAAACGGATGTAACGGAGGTCAGGAAGAAGGAAGATCCAATTATACTGCTGACACAAATTATAGTTTGAAAGGTAAATCTGGTATTTTAGCGTGCATAAAAGACAGATTCAACACCCTGTACTTCCTCGACTAATTGTTGCCATTCAGCAGAATTAATTAGAGAATATGTATCTAAATGATGCCCTTTTGCTGAGGAAAAATTGCCAAAATATTCCACCCAGTTTAACAGTGTTTCTGTAGTCAAAAAAGGTGTGTACTTCAAAGATTTTTGAAGCCACTTCTGCATTCCGCTTAGATCTTCTTGACAGTAAGCCTGCCAAGCATTCCACACTAAAGAGCTGTAGTTCACCCGGCTTTCTATTTTCGCCATTGACCTCTGCACCTCTTTTTGAGTAACAAATGGATCTGTTTGGCGATCGCAAAGTAAAGCTTTTTCGATCGCCTCCATCGACTCTGCCAACATCCGTTCCTCTTTAAACACTTGCTCGGCCCGCTGCTTGCAAGCTTGACCGATTTGATGCCGTAATTCTGGATTCATCGCCCAAGCTTCTATAGTTTTCGCCAATTCCCTCGCGGTTCCTTCTGGATCGGTATTCGGATCGGGCAACAATTTCCCCGTATCGCCAAGCCCTTCAGGAATGCCGCCCACAGCCGTTGCAACTACCGGCAATCCCTTCGCCATCGCTTCCATAACTGCAAGAGAAGGTGCTGCATCTGCCACAGAAGTCAAAATGAATATGTCGCTAGCATCCAGCCAATCTAGGATATCCCAGCGCTGTCCGATCGACTTCACGCGATCGCTCACCCCTAACTCTTTAATAGTTTCCCTCAATTCTATTTCTACATTGTCAGCGCTTCCCTCACCACTTCCTGCCCACACAAAATACAGTTTAGACCACACAGGAGACTGCTGCAACTGCTTGATTGCTTCAATCTGATATCGATGCCCTTTAATCGATGCCAATCGAGCAGATGTGAAACATACAATCGCATCTTCAGGAATTTTTATTTCTTGTCGCAGGCGTTGACGAGCCGCAGCATTAGGAGGTGCAAAATATTTGGGAGAACGCCCCAAGTAAATTACTTGTCCTCGCTCTTTTGGCAACTTGAAATGTTGGCACAATAAATTCAAATGTTCGTAAGCGCCAACAATCAATGCTCTAGCTTGCAGGCAGTGGTAGAGCACTCCTTCCGCATAAGGCACTACATCCCCGCAGGCAAAAGTTGCGTGTTCTGGCATAACTAACCCAATCACCATCATGTATGGTATTCCCATTTCAATAACTACCTGTTTAGCAGCAAAATTGGAAAATGGCCAACCATCGCTAAAAATAATCATATCCGGTTGATTGCTAGCAAAAAGCTCTCGTGCATCCTGAGTATTTCTTAACACCCGCTGTAAATTTTTATGTCCGCTAAAATCCAGCCACAAATGCTCTATACCTAACTCTCGTTCTCGCTCCAGCAAGGGGCTAGAATGTTTGGTTTGCACGCAAGTGACTCGATATCCTAATAGGGCTAACTGACAAAGAATGGCATGATTGTATTGCGCTAATCCTCCCACGCCCGGATCGTCGGTGTTGTAGAGTAAAATATGGGCTTGCGCTTTTGAAGGTGTGGGAAGAATAGGACTCTGTTGAGATGGGAGTGGATTAGTCATCACCATCAAAATTATCTCTTGCCATTGGGCTAATTGACTCAACGAATAAGCGTCAAAATTTTCACCATATTCTTCAGAAGCCATCTGAAAACTTTCTAGCCAATTCAAAACTGTTTTTGTGGGCGAAAAAGGCGTATATTGCAATGACTTTTCTAAACACTGGGCCATCTCTGCTAGATGGCCGTCGCGATACATCCGCCATGCCAGCCATTTTAAGCATTGATAGCGTTCCGGGTTTTTTAACTGCCGGATTGACTGAGGCAAATCGGGTCGAGCGAAGAATTTTTTCATCACAATTTCTATATTCTTCATTACGCGAAAACCGCTTGACATGAGATTAGAATTGTGCTGGCGGTAACAGGTAAGTGTTTCTTCTAACCAAACTGCTTTGCACCCCTTTAAAGCCAAACGCAAGGCAAAGTCTAAATCTTCTGCTAGTGGCAACTGAGAATCGAAACCGCCCAATTTTTCCCACCACTTTCGGCGCAGCATCATCGCACTCGGTCGCACGCATTTATATAGAATAAAGCTTTCTAAATCTAATTTAGACGCTTGCTGCCAAGGCTTGACAGCAGAAATCTCTCGCTCGGTTTCATCGACGATCAGCCAACCTGTTTGCACCATATCTAAGGTGGGGTCAGCGTCAAAGCAAGCTAGTTGTTTCTCTAGCTTGGATGATAGGAAATAGTCATCGGCATCTAGAAATGCCAAAAACTCGCCTTGCGCTAGTTGGCAAGCAATATTTCGGGCGGCTGCTACTCCTTGGTTTTCCTGATATATGTAGCGAATTCTGTCAAGATAAGGCTGTAATACTTGCTGCGTGCTATCTGTCGAACCGTCATCTACAACAATAATCTCCAAATTAGTAAAAGTTTGACCTAGGGCGCTTTCAACCGCTTGCACGATGTAGCGAGATCCATTATATGCTGGTATAATTACGCTGATTAGCGGTGTTTGATTGACTGTTGACATTATTTAGCTCGCTGTTAACCTATGATTATCTAGTTTAGATTAATGTGGCGGACATTCAGCATTATTTTGTGTTCAGTAGATCTACTTACAAAAACTTGAACTTTGGCAAAGTGTAGCATATAATTTTACATGGAATGATTACTCAAAAGGAAAATAAAAAATGAATTCGGAAACAGCACAGGTGAATTTTCAGCAACAGGCAGAACTTTATTTAGCTACAGGCAACTTCGATCGAGCGATCGCACTTTGCCAACAAGTTTTGGAATCTGAACCCAACTCTGCAGAGACTTGCAAGACCTTGGGGAAAGCGCTGCAAGCTCAGGGTAAACTAGAAGACGCAAGGTATTGGTATAAAGTTGCGATCGCCCTGCAACCAGATTTTGCCGAAGCTTTTGCTAACCTCGGCACTCTCTGCGCTACTTTGGAACAGTGGCAAGAGGCGATCGGCTGTTACCAAAAAGCCATCTCCCTGCAACCAAACTTTGCAGGATTTTACCGTAATTTGAGCCGGATATTTACCCAAGTCGGTCAAGCTGAGGAAGCAGCAGACTGTTGGTATCAAGCACTGATCGTGGAACCAATAGAAATAGCAGAAGAATATCTCGATTTAGGTAATACTTTGCTAGTCCAAAATAAGCCAGAAAGAGCGCTAGTTTGTTACCACCGAACCATTTTTTTAAACCCGAGTTGTTGCGAAGCTTATTGCAAAATAGCAGAAGCTGCTAGCGACTTGAAACAGTGGGACGAAGCTATTGTTAACTATCGCAAAGCGATTAAACTCCAGCCGGATATTTCAGAATTTCATTACAAATTAGGAAATGTTTTGCAAGCTAAGGAGCTTTGGCGCGAAGCGGAGGCTGCTTACCGAAAAAGTATTGATTTAAATCCCAATTCTTTTTTGTCATACTACAACTTAGGCAGCGTGCTGCTCAATTTAGAAAAATGGCAAGAAGCTGCGATCGCCTACCGCACGGCTGTTGAAATTAACCCGGATTATTCTTGGTCTTACTACAGCATCGGTACAGCTTGCGATCGATTAGAAGAATGGTCTGAATCCGCCGCCGCTTACCAGCGCGCTACTGAAGTAGACCCGAATTTTTTCGCAGCTTTTCACAAGTTAGGAGATGCTCTTTTTCAACTAGAAAAATGGTCAGAAGCTGAGGCTGCATACGAACGGGCGATCGCACTCAATGCGGATTTATTTTGGTCTCATTATAACTTAGCTTTGACTTTAGTTAAACTTCAAAAATTTGCAGAAGCAACGCTCGCTTATCGGCGGGCGATCGCACTCAATCCAGAATTTTCTTGGACTTACCACAATTTAGGAGAAGCACTGTTAAAAACCCAACAGTGGAAAGCCGCAGCTACGGCTTACCAACGTGCTATTGAACTTAATCCCACTATTTCTTGGTCTTATTACAATTTAGGCGATGCTTTGAGTGGAAGTCACGCATGGAACGATGCTGTTTCCGCCTACCTTTGTGCGCTTCAAATCGAGCCGTCTCTACCGAAAATTTACATAAAGTTAGGTGAGGCTCTAATTAAAAGAACTCCGGTAGATTCAGATGTAGCAACTAGCTACTATCACCACCAAATGCAGCCCCTGCACGCTCCTGAATTTTACTGCAAAATAGCCCAAAAGTTTGCTGAGAGCGATCGGCTTAACGAAGCCATAATGTTGTACTTGATGGCATTAGAAATCAGACCCAAAGATCCAGAAATTTCCCAAAAATTAGAGGATATTTTAGAAAAACAGCGTCAAACAGGGGAATCTACTCTATTATTAGAGTTAGAAGCTAAGGATATTCGCGATCGCTATATCGCCCGAGTCGCCAAAGGCAAGACTTTTGCAGAAGTCGGCGGCTTGTGGGGAACTGTCAGTGAAAAAGTATCTGTAGCTAGCAAATACGGTGCAGTTTCTCTGACAATGATTGATGCCATGCCGGCATCCCTCCAGTGGTGGCAAGATTTTCACGATCGCATGACAAGTTTAAATATTGCTAATTATCACTGTATCAATCAAGATATCACTCAGATTCAGGTTGCAGATATTGGCGAGCCTTACGATTTAGTTCACTGTGCAGGAGTTTTGTACCATCACCCCCATCCGTTGCAGATTTTAGTTGCTTTACGTCAGATAACTCGCGAGCATTTAATTTTCACTTCAGCTATCACCCAAGAAGTTATAGAAAATGAGTGGGGACGCTATGAAATTCCCGCTTCTGGAGTAATGTTTATTCCCGCTTTGGACGACGCAGAACGAGCTATTTTAACAGCTTACTGGCGGACATACATCAACAACAACCAACTTATAGGGATAACTGAGAAAGCAGTTTTTGACATGAACAATTTTGCGGCGTGCTGGTGGCTACCTACAGCTACTGCTTTAGAAGCTATGTGCGAAGTCGCGGGATTTAAAGTTTTAGACAAAGGATTGACTTGGGACAATAATGCTTTGACTCTGCTGCTGGGTATTTGAGGATTGGTAACAAAGAATAACAGGACTTGCTTGTGCACAAACAGCTAAACACCCGGTTTATGAGCTGATTTCTTGTTGTTTTTCTCATATTTCTACTAAAAACCGGGTGTTTTCTGTAAGTCATAAATAAAATAGCTACAAACATTTTTTGTGAAGAAAAGAGCAACAGGGAAATAATTAATGAACAATCACCAACCAGGGACGCCATTAGGAAACATTTTAGTAGTAGACGATACACCAGAAAACCTCCGTCTGTTGTCTACGATGTTGACTCAGAGGGGGTACACTCCCCGCTGCGTGATTAACGGAAAAATGGCTTTGAGAGCCTGCAATTCTAATCCACCAGATTTGATTTTGCTCGACATAATGATGCCGGAAATGAACGGCTATGAAGTCTGTCAGCACTTGAAAATAGAAGCAAAAACTCGCGAAATCCCGGTAATTTTTATCAGCGCTAAAGATGAAGTCTTTGACAAAGTAAACGCATTTGCTGTGGGAGCTGTTGACTATATCAGCAAGCCATTTCAGTTTGAAGAAGTGCTCGCACGCATCGAAAGTCACCTCAGCCTGCGGAATTTACAAAAGCAGCTAAAAGAACAAAATATGCTGCTGCAAGAAGAAATCACGAGCCGCTTAGCAGTCGAGAAAACTCTTCAGGAAAAAAACCAAATTTTGCAACAAGAAATCAGCAGCCGTCGTGCTGTTGAAAAAGCTCTGCAAGAGCAAAATTTGGTACTCCAACAAGAGATATCCCACCGCCAGCGCGCCGAATCTGCTCTATTAAAATCTAACCAAGAATTGGCGCGTTCAAATGCAGAACTAGAACAATTTGCTTATGTGGCTTCTCATGACTTGCAAGCGCCTTTAGCAACCATTGCCAGTTACGCTCAACTTTTAGAAAAACGCTACAAAGACCAACTCGACAGCCAAGGTAGTAAGTTTATCGGCAATATCGTTCAGGGCTGCACCAGAATGCAAACTTTAATTGACGATTTACTCGAATATTCGCGCGTTGGCCGGAGTCGGAAACCTTTTGAACTGACAGATTGCAATCATGCAGTCGAGCAAGCACTCGCGAACCTGCAAGGGGCAATCCGCGAGACTAAAGCCCTTGTCACCTACAGCGAATTACCCGCGGTAATGGGGGATATTTCTCAACTCGTACAGCTATTTCAAAATTTAGTCAGCAATGCGATTAAATATCGCCACGATGCACCGCCTGTGGTTCATATTACCGCTTGCAAACAGGAGGAAAACTGGTTAATTTCTGTCTCAGATAATGGAATTGGTATTGCTCCACAGCATCAAACACGCATCTTTCAAATTTTCCAGCGCTTGCACACTCAAAGAGAATATTCTGGGACAGGTATTGGTTTAGCAATTTGTCAAAAAATTGTGGAACTTCACGGCGGATGTATCTGGGTGGAATCGGAACCGGATCAAGGTTCAACTTTTTACTTTACTCTCGCTTAATCGAGACATACTTCAAAAGGTATAAGCTCCAAAGTAGGTAAAATGTATTATTTTATAAACTTTCACTCCTAACCTAGAAGCTACAATGTAGAAGTTAATACTGTTTAATAGTTGAGATGAAAGCATTGAATAATTGGGAATAACTGTGACTATCGGGTTGGGGAGAGTGGCTACAGTTGGATTATTTTTTAAATGGTATAAATGGCAAGTTAGAATATAAATTCTTTTCCGTTGACACTATACTTAGTGCGTGATATAATCTTAATTATTAAACATAAATTTTGTAGCGCTTGCTTACCCCCAATCTGACAGTTGATGTAAGTGTACGTGCAATTGAAGGACTTCCATAAAAATACCAGGTAAAATTCAAGTTAGTTTAACAGTTTATTGATTATAGATATTATGAAAGCAGTTTTTAACTTAGCTTTGCCTCCTATCTGCTTTAAAGTTTTGTTAGTAGAAGACAACGCTCAGGAAGCTGAGCTGATTGAATATTTGCTGTCAGAAATTGGCGGCGCGCAGCGTATAGTGCTGACGAAAGTAGAGCGCCTCAGCGAAGCGCAGCAGCTATTGAATCAAGAAACTTTTGACATAATTTTATTAGACCTTTCACTGCCAGATAGTCTGGGAATCGAGACGGTGGCTCGGGTACAAGAGTACGGGGTAAATGTGCCGATCGTAGTTCTGACCGCCCAAAACGACGAAGAACTTGCGCTGCGGTTGATTTCGGTAGGCGTACAGGATTATTTGGTAAAAAGAAAAATCGACAGCGAACTGTTAATTCGATCGCTCCGTTACGCCATAGAACGCCAGAACAGTCAAGATGCTTTGCGAAAAAGTGAAGAAAAATATCGCTCGGTGGTGGAAAATTCCCTGATCGGCATTGCCATCATCGCTCCAATTATTGACAGCGAAATTCCTCTAAATTGCCACTGGATAGAAGTTAACGATGCCCTGTGCAATTTGCTGGGCTATGAGCGCTACGAACTCGTGCAAAAGAATTGGCTAGAGTTGACTCATCCAGAGGATTTGGAGGCTAATTGTGAAAATTTTTCTCAGATGTTAGCAGGTAGGCTCGACGGTTACATCTCAGACAAAAGGTGGCTCAAACAAGACGGCGAAATAGTTCATACGCGAGTTTCCCTGCGCTGCATCCGTCGCCTGGACGGGTCTATCGACCGGATAATCGAAGTAGTGTTGGACGTGAGCGATCGTTACCGCTACGAAGCCAAACTGAAAGCGTCAGAAGAATTTTTAAACCACACCATAAATGCTACGCCAGACCCAATTTTTGTCAAAGACGAGCAACACCGCTGGATGATATTAAATGATGCTTTTTGTCAGTTGGTCGGCAAATCGCGGCAAGAACTGATCGGCAAATCAGATTATGACTTTTTCCCAAAATCAGAATCTGCTGTTTTTTGGACAAAAGATGAAGAAGTGTTGACAACTGGTGTCTGCTTAGAAACCGAAGAAAAATTTACAGACTCGGCAGGGAAAGAACACATAATTTCTACAAAAAAAAGCGTCTTCAAGATAGCAGACGGCAGTAAAGTAATAGTGGGTACAATTAGAGATTTTACCCAATACAGACAGCAACAAAAAGCCCTGGAACAAAGCGAAGCTCGCTTTCAAAAATTGGTAGCTAATCTGCCGGGAATAATTTATCAATTACGAATGTCAGCCACTGGAAAAATGTCTTTCCCCTACATCTCTTCAGGCAGTCGGCAACTCTACGAATTAGAGGCAGAAGCAATAGAGCAAAATGCGGAACTGATTTCCAATGGAATTCACCCAGACGACCTCTTAGATTTAAAAGCATCGATCGCAATTTCAGCCACTACGCTGGAACCTTGGCAGCAGCAGTGGCGGCAGACTTTACCATCTGGAAAAGTTAAGTGGATGCAAGGAGCTGCGAGACCAGAAAGGCTCAATAATGAAAGCAAATTTGGCAGCGAAGGCGATATTCTCTGGGACGGTTTAGTGATGGATATCACTGAATTAAAGCAGGCACAAACAGAGCGTGATCGTTTTTTTACCATCTCCTTAGACTTGCTTTGTATTGTAGGTTTTGACGGCAATTTTAAACGTTTAAACCCAGCTTGGTCAACAGCTTTAGGCTACAGTATTAGTGAATTGTTTGCCAAGCCAATGATCGAATTTGTTCATCCAGACGATCGAAAAGCTACCGCAGCCGAAGGAGTAAAACTAATAGCGGGTACGTCCAGTATCTCCTTTGAAAACCGCTACATCTGCAAAGACGGTTCTTACAAATACTTCCTGTGGACGGCATCGCCATTTAGCGAAGAAGGTTTAATCTACTCAGTCGGTCACGACATTACCTCTCGTAAACAAGCAGAGTCCCAACTCCAGCGCCAAGCAGTAGCAATGGCCGCTGCTTATGACGGAATCGCCATTTTTAATAATAATAAAGAATGTATTTATTCCAACGACGCTTATCTCAAAATGTACGGTTTGGTCAGCCCTAGCGAACTGTATGGGAAGAAATGGAAAATGCTCTACAGCAAAGCCGAAAATTTATTTTTTGAACTACAAATAATGCCGATGCTCCTGCAAAAAGGGTACTGCAATATAGAAGCAATCGGTCAGCGCCGTGACGGTACTAAGTTCCCTCAAGAATTGTCGCTGACGATGCTTGTCGGTGGCGAAATCATTTCTATAGTCCGCGATATAACTAATAGAAAACAGGTAGAATCTGCCCTGCGATCGAGCCAGCGCCGCTACCAAACTTTAGCAGAAGCATCGCCAGTTTGCATATTTCACACCGACACCTTGGGAAATTGTCTTTATGTCAATAAACGGTGGAGCGAAATTACGGGATTAAACGCCGAATTAGCAGCAGAAATTGGCTGGATGAATGCCATACATCCCGATGATGTGGAACGGGTAAAAAATGAGTGGCATCGAGCAATTATTGAGAAAATTCCCTTTAAATCAGAATACCGCTTTCAGCGTCCAGACGGTCGGGTAATTTGGGTGATCGGTCAGGCAATTGCAGAAATCGGAGACAAGCAGGAAATTAAAGGCTATATCGGCACTATTACTGATATTAGCGATCGCAAACAAGCAGAATTAGATTTGCTACGAGTTACTCAAGCGGTGGAAAGCACCAGCGATGCGATCGGCATTGCTGACTTGACAGGGCGATCGCTCTACCACAATCAAGCCTTTGTTCAACAGTACGGTTACACCGCAGAAGAACTAAACACAGCAGGCGGATTAACAGCAATTTACCCCCAAACTAAAGTGCTGCTAGAAATGTTTAAAACGATCCGTAAAGGCAAATCTTGGCAAGGCGAACTCAAAATCAACACTAAAAACAATGAACTGGTAACAACTTTATTTCGCGCCGACGGCATTAAAGATGAAACTGGTCATTTAATCGGGTTAGTGGGAGTAATTACCGACATCACCGAACGCAAACAAGCGGAGATGGTTCTGCAGCAGCAATTAAGGCGAGAACGGCTAGTAGTTGCCATGCTTGATCGCATTCGCTCCTCCCTAAATTTAGAAGAAGTCCTGACAACTGCTGTCGAACAAGTGCGGCAATTTTTGCAAACAGACCGCACAGTTATTTACCGATTTAATCCCGACTGGAGCGGTATTGTAGTTGTAGAATCCGTAGCAAAAGATATAATTTCACTGCAAAACTTCGACAATTTGGATACGTGTTTTAGAGATAAATTTGTTGACATTTACCAGCGAGGTCATATTCGAGCTATAGAAGATATTTACGGGGACAATTTGAGCGAATGTCACATCAAATTTCTCGAACAATTGGAAGTTAAAGCTAACTTAATAGTGCCGATTTTACAAACACGAGAAAGCATTTCCCAAGTCCAACCGACGGCAGAAAATCAGCTCTGGGGACTCCTGATCGCCCACGATTGCAGTGGCCCCCGTTCCTGGGATTCCTCAGAAATAGAATCCCTCCGGCAATTGTGCGTGCAATTGGCGATCGCGATCCAGCAATCGACGCTATTTCAACAAGCACAAACGGAAATTGTCGATCGCAAACTTGCAGAATCGGCCCTCCAACAAGCTGCATTAGCCGCAGAAAGCGCCAACCGCGCCAAAAGCGAATTTCTTGCCAACATGAGCCACGAACTACGCACGCCTTTAAACGGGGTTTTAGGTTACGCTCAAATCCTCAAAACCGACAAAGACTTAAACTCAGATCACCAAGAAAGTCTCAGCAATATTCAACAGTGCGGTCAACACCTGCTAATGTTAATCAACGATGTGTTAGATCTTTCCAAAATTGAAGCTAGAAAAATGGAACTCTACCCGGAAGAGTTGAATTTTCTAAATTTTACGAAAAATCTTGCTGATCTGTTTCAGATGCGGGCCTCTCAAAAAGAAATTTTATTCCATTACGAACAAGTCTCTCCCCTGCCTAGCTGCGTTCGTGTCGATCCAAAAAGATTGCGCCAAATTCTCATAAATTTACTCAGCAATGCCGTTAAATTTACTAACAGCGGCGGTGTGACTTTCAAAGTCGGCTATGTCGGCACAGGGGCCTGGAGTCAAGGGCAAGGAGAAAATTATCAGTTCTCGACTTTGAGTTCGGAACTGAAACAAAATTATATGCGCTTCGCCCACAATCCGATCGCAGCCAAACACGCTTTAAAAATCCGCTTTCAAGTCGAGGATACCGGCACAGGAATAGAGCAAAGCAAGTTAGAAGAAATATTTTTGCCTTTCCACCAAGTAGGAGGCAATACGTTTGTTGAAGGTACAGGTCTCGGACTCTCGATTAGCCAGAAATTAGCGAAACTAATGGGTGCCGAAATTCGCGTCCACAGCACTTTGGGAAAAGGCAGCACTTTTTGGGTAGATTTAGAATTGCCAGCAGCTAAACGGTACTTGGAGGTGTCTCCTTTGCAGGAAAAACGCTGGCTTGTCGGTTTTATCGGCAACAAGCGGAAAGTGCTAATCGTGGATGACAATCAACTGGATCGCGATTTGTTGTGCAGGCTGCTGCTGCGTTTGGGATTTGAGGTTGCAGAGGCCCAAAATGGGCAAGAATGCCTCTGGAAAACAGTTGAATTTCAACCGGATGTGATTTTAATGGACTTGCGGATGCCTGTAATGGATGGCTTAGAAAGTGCCAGAAAACTGCGGCAGTTGCCGGAAGTAAAAGATGTTGTGTTAATCGCTATGTCAGCTAGCGTTTTCGAGGCTACGCAGCAAGATAGCATCCTCGCAGGGTACGATGCTTTTCTACCCAAACCGATCGAAGCAAATCACTTTTTGGAACAGTTGCGCGTGCATTTGGGACTAGAATGGATTTATGGGGAATCTTCGGAAAACAACAAGCGCAAAACTCCCAGTTTGTCACCAGCCTCTGATTTTCCTGCTTATTCTTCTCTGTTACCTGCGGCTTCTGAGTCAGTAGCAAAACTTTTGAAACTCGCAGCTATGGGCGACATTGAAGAAATTTTTGAGGAGAGTGCTAAGCTGGAGAATTTAGAACCTAATTTAGTGCCGTTTGTCTCGAAGCTGCGCCAACTTGCTAAGGGATTTCAGCTCAAACAAATTCGGAATACTTTAAAGCAATATATCGATGGTCAGTAGTCAGTGGTTATACCAATTCACTATGAAGATACACTAAATGAGGCTGATGTCTTTCTTGTTGGGACTATATTTTTAGCGTTAATTAAATGCAGCTTCATAGTGAATTGGTATTAGTAGTGATATCATGTGCGGTCGCTCGCTCGGACATGATATCACTCTAATAGCCAACCAAATAATTCTCCTACTGTCAGTTGCAATTCCCTGGCAAAAGATGGCATGGGCAATAACTGTTCCGGTTCGTCAAACACCTCCGTTGATTGAGTCGGCCGATATACAAAAACCGAGCGATCCTCTGGATCGATTAACCAACCCATTTGAGTTCCATGTTGGAGACAATATAAAATATTTTTAGTAACTTTAGTTTGGCTTTGGTCGGGGGAGAGGATTTCAATTGTCCAATCCGGGGCGATCGCAAACACATTTGCCACACCACCATTTTCTTTACGGGGAATGCGCTCCCAAGTGAATACACTCACGTCTGGAACGATCGCTCGACCGCCAAAAATGCACCGTAGTTCTGGAAATGCTCGCGCCACCTTTTGAGGTTTGAGAGTAGCATTAGCAGCACTTGTCAACTCGCCTTGAATGACACTATGTTCTCCTTGAGGCATGGGTTTTTGAATGATTGCACCGTCAATGTACTCGCTGGCTGGTTTGGTTTCTGGCAACTTCAGAAACTCTTGGAGAGTCAAAGATTTTGGCAGGGTTTGTACCATCCGATTTTACCTATAAAATAGAGTTTCATCTGCTATTTTACCAAAAAGTTCCGGACTCGTGCGATCGGCGATCCACTTACTTCTTGCTTCGGCTATACCACCTTGCATCCTGCGGCTAATCTTGCTTCTATCTAGCAATCCTAAATGAGTCGTAAATTTTTGACCCCACCCCAACCCTCCCCTTATCAAGGGGAGGGAGTAAGAAATTCACAAATGATTTAGGATGGCTATATATTCAGAGACAGTTTTTGAGAGAGTTGGGATTGAAATTACTTTGCCTCAGTAACGGCCACGGAGAAGACGCGATCGCCCTTCGCATCTTGCAGGAACTACAACAGCACCCGCATCCGCCAGAATTAGCCGTGTTTCCGCTAGTGGGTGAAGGGCAAGCTTTCGCTCAACTAGAAAACGCCCGCATCATCGGCCCGGTGCAGCGGATGCCTTCGGGCGGCTTTATTTACATGGACGGGAGGGAATTTTTGCGCGATGTCAAAGGCGGCCTGCTTCAGTTAACCATCGCTCAGTTTAAAGCCATCCGCGCTTGGGTGCGGACCCAACAACAGTCTGGGAATCAAGACGGCGTTATTTTAGCCTGCGGGGATATTGTACCGCTGCTGTTTGCTTGGCTCAGCGGCGCGCCCTATGCCTTTGTCGGTACTGCTAAGTCCGAGTATTATTTGCGGGACGAGGATGGGCCTCTGGCTCGCAAATCTAGGGTCTTTGGTGGGTGGGGCTTACCACGATCGGTTTATTTGCCTTGGGAGCGCTGGTTGATGACTCGATCGCGCTGTCGAGCCGTTTTTGCCAGGGACGCGCTGACGGCCGAGACTTTACAAAAGCTGGAAATTCCCGCTTACAATCTCGGAAATCCGATGATGGACGGACTCGAACCGGAAAACCCAGCCGGTTTTTACGGCCCTGACGCAGAGTTTCGGGAAATGGAGCGATCGCTCATCATCACCTTACTCCCCGGTTCTAGAGCGCCGGAAGCCTATGCTAATTGGCTGCTAATAGTAGAGGCTGTAGCCGGAATTTTATCGCTGTTTGCCGATCGCAAATTGTTATTTTTCGGAGCCATTTCTCCAGAGTTAAACTTAGAAGCTTTGCGACCTAGTTTAGATTTTTTCGGCTGGCGACAAGACGGGGAAATTAGAACGCAGCGGCGTGAAGGAAGTATTTTGCGACCTCCAGTTTCTAGTGCTCAAGAAATTCGGAAAGAATCTCCTAATTTGTTATTGCCCTTGACATTTGTGCAGAGAAACGCCACGATGATTTTGACTCAGCAAAGTTTTAACGATTGTTTGTACGAAGCCGATTTAGCAATAGCAATGGCCGGAACGGCTACAGAACAATTTGTAGGTTTAGGAAAACCGGCGATCGCCATTCCCGGAAACGGCCCGCAATTTACTTTCGCTTTTGCAGAAGCTCAAAGTCGCCTGTTAGGCCCGTCATTAATTTTAGTCAAACATCCCGCTGAAGTTGCCGGCGCTGTGCAGTCTTTGCTCCGCGACCCCGACAGGTTACAGCTAATCGCTGAAAATGGCTGGCGACGCATGGGAGAACCCGGTGCAGCAGCCAGAATTGCCGAGTGTTTAATTCAGCGGTTCGGCGGTGAAGACAGCAATTCTCAATTGCCGACCATACACTAGGGACACAACATTAGTTATGCCCCTACCCAATATCTTTACTTTTACTTTTTAAACAAAAATCTCGTTGGCTAACTACTAACTACCGTTGTCTGTAGTGAGGAATGCAAGTCCTCTGATTTTCATGAGGACTTGCGTTCCGATCCTGCAAACCAATTTTATTGTGGTTGTTAGAGTAGGGTGTGTTCGGCCGCGCACCTTACTAATACACCACTCGCAGAAAAATTTAATTCACCGTTTTTTCCGAAGATTGATCCCAGAAATTAGCTTGAGGAATTTTAAAATCCGACTTAACCAAAACTCCCGGTTCTCGCTGCACCGGCAGCACATCTAAAGTATCCGTTTGCGCGCAATATTTTAAATCTTCAATAACACCTAAACCGAGGAGGCGCTGGCCGTGGCTGGCTCTTTCCAACAATTCGTGCAACCTATCTTGCCAGTGCAAATAAAGAGCAATAGCCCCAAATACTTCATCGTTACCAGCAAAATCGCTCGCAGGAATACCGCTTTCTGCTAGGAGAGTTTGGGCGATCGCACCAGCACAAACCGTATCTTCCAACGAATAACTTCCTTCCCAACCAGAACCCACAATCCAAATAGTTTCCGGCTGTTTATTTAACAAAAACTGCACCACAGATTTGCGGTTAATCAAAGCCGCCGTTAACACAGTTGCAGCAGCTTGCACTCGCTGCAGAGCCCGAGTACCGTTAGTTGTGCTGATAAAAATTCGCTTCCCAGCCACCTTTTCTGGCGTGCAGTCGAGGGGGGAATTCCCCATGTCAAATCCGTCAACTTTGCCGCCGCCGCGCTCTCCAGCGCGAATCCGCTTATCTGCAGGCCATTTTTCGCTCTCGGCCATGAGCTTATCTAAGTCGCTGAAAACTTGGACAGCTTCCGCCCCATTATTCAGGGCCGTTGCCATTGTCGTAGTCGCCCGCAGCACATCAACTGCGATCGCGCAAGCCGGCATTTTGTCGGCTGGCGTAAGTTCCGGGGTATGGTAAATAAAAAGCTTCACTTTTGGGCAACCTGCGATAAATCCTCATCATTAATAATAATGGAAAGTGGATGATAGAAAATAGAGTCGAGTCCTCAAAAGCAGAAAATATGTCAAAAAAAGCAGAAAATATGTCAAAACAGCTAAATTCAAACCCCGCCCACGCCGCCATTACCGCACCAATTGGACTCCTCGCAGGTTTCACCTATCCTTTGCGAGCTTTTACGCTAATTTTGCAAACTCCCAAGCTGTGGACTTATGTATTAGTTCCCGTGGTGCTAAATTTTATAATTGGTATTGGTCTTTATTTAAGCTTGCTATTTCCCAGTTTGGCAGGGATAGATGTTTTGGTTGCCGATTTGTCAGTCCGATTTAATACTCTAATTGCGAGTTTTCCAGCTTGGCTGAGCTTTCTCGGCGTGTTAACAGTTGCTTTCGGCTGGCTGCTGCGCGTAGTCCTAGTGTCAGGACTTTTGCTGATAATTGGATTTTTGTTAGTGCAGTTTGGTGTGATTTTAGGTTCGCCTTGGTACGGCAAACTTTCGGAACAATTGGAACTCCTGCGGAACGGTCAATTGCCCGCAGAAGCACCAATGAATTTGGCGAGTAGTTTTAGGGATATTCAAAGGGCGATCGCCTTTGAACTGCGAAAACTACAAATTTTGTTGAGCATCGGTATACCGCTGCTGCTGCTGCATTTTATCCCTGGGGTCGGCTCTATTCTTAGCACTTTGGGTGGCGTAGCTTTGGGCGCGACTATTGTCTGTTTGGACTTTTTAGATGCACCTTTAGAGAGGCGGAGGCGACCTTTTCAGGAGAAGTTGGAGATAATTTGGGCTAGTTTGCCGGCCAGCGGGAGTTTTGGTTTGGTTTGTTTGGGTTTGGTGAGCATTCCGCTGTTGAACCTGTTGGCGATTCCGCTGTGCGTGACGGCGGGAACTTTGTTTTTTTGCGATCGCATTTGGCCGGCCCGCTTTGCCCCAGAAGAGAGAAGTATCGCTCAAGAAACTAACATTACAAATTAAAAACTAGGGAGATGCTTCTTCCTTCGGCTGAGTCTGGGAGTTAAGACCCAAAAACGGGCTTAACAACAGCCAGCTAATGAAGAAAAAGGATGCTGTAAATAGCTGGACAATATCGATCGCCGACAAGTATCCGTCAGATAATAGTGCAATAGTTCTATCTGTCAGCCCGAATATCCAAGAGAGAATCCCAAACAGCCAAATGCCTTTTTGGAGCATGGGCAAAAATGCTGAAACTTCGGAGTTTTGCTGCTGGTTCATTGATTTAGCCCTTGTTTGCGAAAAGTCTGATTAACCGGGGCACCCCAAGGGCTTAAGGATTTTTGGTGTCTCCTCGGATTCCCTTTGTTATCTATATGTTAAGAAATATTTCCCGACATGACAACGCGCCCTGAGAGGGATTTCCGCATCTATCTCCCGAAGTAGTTAGAGCGCTGACAAAGAGTGATATTTGCTACACTTTGGTAGCGAGGCTAGAGATTTTGCCGATTTTTTGAGAGATAAATTGCTGGCTACGGATAGCGGCGGGTTCTCTTGGCACCGCGCCTACAAAAAAAGCTTGTAATTTATATTGAATTATGTAATACTACAAAATAAACAAGTCTGGTTAAAGAGCGATCGTGAGTTTTGTACTGAGGACTGAAGTCCTCAAAGCCCTAAAAGCCACAGGACAAACAATTTGATTATCAAAATCAACCGGACTTGATGTGAGTTCAGCGTCAATAAAATCGAACAATGCCACGCTTAAATCAGATTATTGCGATCGAAAAAGGCATCAAAAGCCGCTCCGCCCAAGAACTAGCAGAAGCTCAAAAAGCTCTCCAGAAGCCCGCTGTGCTTTCTGGAATCTCCCGCACTTACCGTCCCAAAGACGAAGAAGGCGAACAACTGCCGCCAGAGTCCAAAAAAGTTGAAGTCAAAGCCGAAGAGATCATCCGCAAAACGACTGAAGTTTTGACCAAACTCTTCGACGTAACCGCAACTAAAGATTGGACAAATTGTAGCGCCCGCGCTGACGTAACAGTAGACGGAAACGTGCTTTTGAGCCAAGTTCCCGTCAGCTATTTGCTATTCATTGAAAAGCAGTTAGCAGATTTGCAAGCATTCATCAAAAAACTTCCAGTCTTAGATGCTTCCGAGACTTGGAACTTCGATGCTTCGGCAGACTGCTGGGCAACTGAACCGATGCAAACTCTCAAGACTTTTAAAACTCCGCGTAATCACGTTAAAGCTGAAGCTACCGAACACCATCCGGCTCAAGTCGATGTTTATTACGAAGATATTACGATCGGCTATTGGCGGACTGTCAAGTTTTCTGGAGCAATGCTGGCGCGCCGGATCAATGAGTTGCTGCAAAGGGTGGAAATCTTGCAGCAAGCTGTTATGTTCGCCCGCGAAGAAGCTAACAATTCTGAAGTTGAGGAACAGAGAGTGGGAGAGCGAATTTTTCAGTTTATTTTCCGCTAATTGCTTGCTTTTTTGATAGTTATGGTTTAAGATATAAACAGAGTACAATCTCAATCTAAAACTTCAACTTAAACCGTACAAATGTGATAGTACAGGTTCGACTCCTGTTCCTTCTACCCAAAATAGAGGGGTAGCCCAATTGGCAGAGGCAGCATTGCGTACAAATTCAACAGCAAGCTATTACTCTAAACTCAGCATTCACCGCCGATCGCTAAAACGAATGTCAGGAAAATCACATCATCGAGGTTGCTGGCTCATATCCAGCCCCCTCTACCAAACGCAGGGGGGTAGCTCAATCGGTAGAGCGCGATGCTATTAATCTTAAATCCTTGACTTAAATGTGATAGTGTGCCCAAATGGGCGGTAAATATAAACCCAGTAGTAAGGTCAGAACTGCTGGGTTTTATGCTAATAATTGAATCAATTTGTTAAATTCGTCTGTCGTGGACGTATAAAGGCCGATGATTTACTGCATCAACCCTCAATGCGAACAACGCGAAAATCCTGCTGCTGCTCAAAATTGTCAGGCTTGTGGCACGGATTTGTTAATTGGCGATCGCTATCGTATCCTTAAACCAGTGCGATCGCCCAATCCCGCACGCCCCACAGACATCTTTGAAGTTGAAGATTTGGGAACCGGGGAAAACGAATGGGGCACTGTCAAAATTTTAAAAGTCTTGAAACACACACACAATCCCGATTTAGTTCGCGTGTTCAAGCAAGAAGCGCGAGTTTTGATTTGGCTGGCCGGAAAGGGCTCAGTTCCCCAAGTCGAACCTGACGGTTATTTCCAAATTAAACTCCCTAATAATTTCCAGAAATTGTCTTGTTTGGTGATGGAAAAAATTAGCGGAGAAAACTTGGCAGAATTCTTAACTAAAAAACAGTACGTTTCTCAAAAGCTCGCTCTTGATTGGCTGCAACAAATGACCAATATTTTGCAGGAAATCCACAAATATCATGTAGTGCATCGGGATATTAAGCCATCTAACCTGATGCTTGAAGCCAATGGGAAATTAAGATTAATTGACTTCGGCGCCGCCACAGAAGCAGAGATAGAGACCGCACCCATAGGTTCTGCGGGATACGCCGCACCGGAACAAATTGCAGGTAAAGCAGGCGTGCGATCGGACTTTTTTGCCCTAGGGCGTACTTTTGTACATTTATTAACAGGCATAGAGCCGATCGACTTTCCCGTTAATGGAAAAACTGGTAAAATTAATTGGAGGAACCAGGCTGTAGATATTGACCCGTTACTCCTAGACTCGATCGACGAATTGATCGAACCGCTACCAGAAAACCGACCTGAAAATACCCAAGTTATTTTAGAAAAATTAAAAATTCACGACGCCGACCCCCTGAAAGAGGGGGACGCAACATCGCTTCAATAAATCTGTTCCAGCCTGCGAAAATCCCGCTCAACTTCCGCCCACAAAGCCCGATTGTGAGGGTCAGTTTTCACAGCCTTTTTCAAATAAATTCTCGCCTTATCAACCTGCTTTTCTCCGATCAAATGCCGTCCCCAGCGCTGATAGGCGATCGCCTGCCACTGACGCACCTCCAAATCTTCGGGAACCCGCTGGGCCAAACCCTCAATCAAGGCGATCGCCCGTGGAAACCTCTGATATTTCAGCAACTGCTGCAATTCAACATAAGCATCTTGCTTTAACTTTTCTTCCGCAGCCGACAAATCCGCATGAGATTGATCGGGCGGGTCTTTTCGAGTCACTTTCACTGCCTGCGGTTGAGCTTTCACCTCCTGATCCGGCGGTGTCCAACTAGGCGGCACAGTTGAATTGGCACCTTTCGACTCCGCAACATGGTGAGGGGCAACCTCCACCAGGAACTTATAAGCCTCAGTAATAGCAATAAACTTATTCTTAGCCTGTTCGTTTCCCGGATTCACATCGGGGTGATACTGTCTGGCTAACTGCCGATAAGAGGCTTTAACTTGCGATAAACTCGCACCAGACCTCAATCCTAACTGTCGGTAATAATCTGCAATATCCATTTAGCATGAATGAGCGTTGATAATTCCATTAAATATGGCAGAATCCTTAAATGTAAAGATTCTGCCAAAATTTACTGCGAACTAGGTTTTAGTGCGAGGGTTGCCCGCACTACGGTCGCGAAAAAACAACTTACGGACGCTCTTCGATCACTCTGTCAATCAAGCCGTATTCCTTGGCTTCCTCAGCGGACATGAAATAGTCGCGATCCATGTCCTTCTCGATTTTCTCGATCGGCTTGCCAGTATTCTTAGCATAGATATTATTGAGTTCGTGGCGCAGCCGCAGAATCTCTTTCGCCTCAATCTGAATATCCGTTGCTTGTCCCCGCGTGCCCCCAGAAGGCTGGTGAATCATGATTCGCGAGTGAGGCAAAGCTAACCGTTTTCCTTTCGCACCGGCAGCTAACAGGAAAGAACCCATCGAAGCAGCCAAGCCCACACAAATCGTCACCACGTCCGATTTAATGTGCTGCATGGTATCAAAAATAGCCATGCCTGCCGACACCATTCCGCCTGGGGAATTGATGTACAAAATAATGTCCTTACCTGAATCTTCCGAATCGAGGTAGAGCATCACAGCGATGATTTGATTGGCAATTTCATCGTCAACGTCCCTGCCCAAGAAAATAATTCGTTCCCGGTAGAGGCGATCGTAGATATTAATCCACTGAGTATCATAACCCCCCGGCATCTTGTAGGGAACTTTTGGCACACCGATAGGCATAATTCGGAACTCCGTTTAGTTGGTAGTTGGTAATTGGTAATTGGTAATTGGTAATTGGTAATTGGGAATTGGTAATTGGTGATTGGGAATCGGTAATTGGGAATCGGTAATTGGGAATTGTTAGTCATAAAAAGACTATTGAATAACTAACCAGGGTAGAAACTACTAGCCATTAACCCTTAATTATTACTCATGCCCATTCCCCATTTCCTATTACCCATTCCCCATTCCCCATTCCCCATTCCCCATTTCCAATTCCCAGTTAGATGACTCCAGCCGGCAGCGGTTTCGGCAATTCTTCAGAACTTTCAAGAACGCGATCGATCAAACCGTATTCTTTAGCTTCCTGGGGCGTCATGTACAGCAACCGATCCATATCTTTAGTAATCTTTTCGATCGGTTGGCCAGTACAGCTTGCAAAAATCTCAAGCATCGTCGCTTTATTTGCCAGCACTTCCTTAGCCCGAATTTGAATGTCGCTTGCTTGACCCCGCGTGTAAGCCTTGGGTTGGTGCAACACAATCGAAGCGTGCGGCAAACTCGCCCGAAAGCCTTTTGTACCAGCCGCTAACAGCATCGCAGACATCCCCATTGCCGAACCGAGGCAAATAGTGTGCACAGGCGGCTTAATGTACCTGATCGTATCGCAGATAGCGAAGGCTTCTGTTTCAAAGCCGACGGGTTCGCCACTGTAACCAGAAGTGCCGGTCGAGTTGATGTAGATTTTGATCGGCTTATCCGGGTCTTCGTACTGCAAGAACAACAGTTCAGCGATAATCAGTTCTGTTACCGCAGGCACCAGAGGCATCCCTAGATAAACGATCCGCTCCTTCAGCAACAGGGATGGCAAATCGGGAGGTGGCGTCCGAGAGTTCCCTTCCCCGTAGTATGGCGATTGCACTGCTTTAATGGGTGTGTTCATCAGAAAAATGAGTCTGAAACCCCGTCCTTCTAGGACGGCTTTACATTGGATTGGGGTGGAGGGGTATGGTTGCCCCTCCGTGGAGATGTGGTCTTCTCCAAAACTCCCTTACGGGTAAAGTTAGCTTCGCCAATGTTTTTAGAGCTTGTTAAACTTGCAGCACTGTTTCAGTGACCTTAAAACTGTTTAACTGCAAATGACAGGGCAGGGGACTAGCTTCGCATCCCAGGGTGTCATGACTCAAAAAACGTAGACCTCGAAAGTCTTAGGCTGGTCAGGACGGCTCGCAAGAATCTCTTACAAGCCTCATGCACTTAGGCTGAGGTTCCTGACATAACCGAAATGTTGCCTGAACTGATGGAGCTATTCTTAAAGAAATACTAACGCAATCTTTAGGTATCCCGCATGAAAGTTAGTTTGCTCCCGGTTTTAAACGACCCTAACCTTGACGCTGCTGCGCCCTCAACGCAGCGCCAGCTAGCGATTTCGGTGTCTGCGATGGCAAGCTCGATCGACTCCAGCGTACCCTTAAACCTGTGCCTGATTCTCGACCACAGCGGTTCGATGGGCGGACGCCCCTTGGAAACCGTCAAACAAGCCGCCGGACGGTTGCTAGACAGGTTGAAGCCCGGGGATCGCTTTTGCGCGGTGGCTTTCGACCACAAAGCCAAAGTCCTCGTCCCCAATCAAATTGTGGGAGACGCCAGTAGCATTAAACGGCAAATTGAGCAATTGCGCCCGGCCGGCGGCACAGCAATTGATGAGGGCATTAAGTTAGGTATTGAAGAGTTGGGCAAAGGCAAAAAAGAAGCTATATCTCAGGCGTTTTTGCTGACTGACGGCGAAAACGAACATGGCGACGACAGCCGCTGTTTGAAGTTAGCGAAACTGGCCGCCGAGTATAATATGACTTTAAATTCTCTGGGATTTGGCGATAACTGGAACCAGGATATTTTGGAAAAGATTGCTGATGCAGGCGGCGGTGCTCTGGCTCATATTCAGCGTCCTGAAGATGCGGTTGACGAGTTTGGTAAACTGTTTAGCCGCGTCCAAGGTGTAGGTTTGACTAATGCTTATTTGCTATTTTCCCTAATGCCAAAAGTGCGGTTAGCCGAACTCAAACCGATCGCCCAAGTTGCCCCGGATACGATCGAATTGCCGGTACAGCAAGAGGGCGATCGTTTTATGGTGCGCTTGGGAGATTTAATGAAGGATATAGAGCGAGTAGTTTTGGCTAATATTTATATTGGACAGTTGCCAGAAGGTACACAGGCGATCGGGCAATTGCAAATTCGCTACGACGATCCGACTGTCGGGCAAGGTTTGCTTTCCGATCCCGTTGCAGTTTCTGCTAATGTCTTGAAAGTTTATCAGCCGGCACTTAACCCAATGGTGCAGCAGCACATTTTAGCTTTGGCTAAATACCGCCAAACTCAACTCGCAGAAACTAGATTGCAACAGGGCGATCGAGCCGGCGCGGCAACCATGCTGCAAACTGCCGCTAAAACTGCTCTGCAAATGGGCGATAAAAGTGCCGCAACTGTGCTGCAAACCTCTGCTACTCGTTTGCAGTCTGGTGAACAATTGAGTGAAGCCGATCGCAAGAAAACTCGGATTGCTTCTAAAACTATTTTGAAGTAATCGCGCGATTTGAAATTTTAAATAATTTTAAATTTGGCGATCAGACAATTTGGTGATGCGAAATCGCCTCTACAAAAACGAAACCCGCGCCCAGGCGGGTTTCAATATTCTGAGTTACGCCTGCAAAAAGCGAGAGTCAGTGTAGCCCGATTGTGTCAAGCCGTGGAGCGTGTAGAAGCTCGATCGTTTAGAATGTTTGTATCACCTATCAAGAGTGCTTGTATGAGCCAGACAATATCTGATAAAGTACGCTGGACTACCGCCGATTTAGAACTATTGCCAGATAACGGCGATCGTTACGAAATTATTGATGGAGAGTTATTTGTGACCTGGGCAGCACACTGGAATCATCAAGAAGTTTGTGGTAACATTTGCATAGAGTTAAATAATTGGTCACAAAAAACAGGATTAGGAGAATCAGTAATTAGTCCAGGGGTGATTTTTACAGATGTAGATTGTGTTATTCCTGATGTGGTTTGGATTAGCAACGAACGCTTGGCTATCTTGCTAGACGAAGCGGGACATTTAACCGCCGCACCAGAGTTAATTGTTGAAGTGTTATCCCCCGGTGCAGACAATCAGACACGCGATCGAGATTTGAAACTCAGACTCTATTCGGTACGAGGAGTACAGGAATACTGGATTGTGAATTGGCGGTTGCAGCAAATAGAAGTTTATCGCAGGGAACAAGCAAGTTTAAGGCTCATTGCTACGTTGTTGAGCAATGATGAACTAACTTCCCCTTTGTTACCCGGTTTTAGTTGTTCTGTCGCTCAAATTTTTGCCTAAATTATGAAATCATCATTTTACAATTTAATTGCTACTATAGGAATCTTGACTATTTTGGGTAATGTATCCCCTGCTGTTTCTGCTGAATTTTCAGCTTTAATAGTTCAAAGAACTATTGTTCAAAATACCGCTGAAGACTTATTTAATAGCGCTTTAGCCAAATCAGAGGCTGGAGACATTCAAGGGGCGATCGCCGATTACACCGAAGCTATTCGCCTCAACCCCAACTACGCCAAAGCCTACAACAAACGCGGCATCATCCACGGCCGCAATCTCAAAGACTATCCAGCAGCTAGAGCAGATTTCGATCGCGCCATTGAAATTAACCCCAACTACGGCGACGCCTACTACAACCGCGCCAGAGTCCGCGAGTTCTTAGAAGACAAAGCGGGGGCGATCGCCGATTATCAAAAAGCAGCCGAACTATATCAAAAAGACGGCAATACCAACGATTATCAAGATGCCATCAAGCATCTTCAAATGCTGCAAGAATAAATGGCTTTTGAAAACATAGTATAATACCTGCGATCGGCGTTCATCCGCATTCATCTGCGGTTAAACATTCCAAATCCACCATTCAAAAAATGCCCGAAACTTCCACCGTCACCGTCACCGTACCCGCCACAACCGCCAACCTGGGCCCCGGATTCGACTGCATCGGCGCAGCTTTAAGCCTCTACAACCGCTTCCAATTCTCCCGACTCGAACCCTCAGCAACAGAGAAACTAAAAATTACTGTTACAGGCCAAGAAGCCGCCAAAGTCAAGACAGATGACAGCAATCTCGCTTATCAAGCTTTTCTTAAGTTATACGATCGCCTGAACCAATCGCCACCACCTGTAGCCATACATATAGATATGCAAGTGCCGCTGGCTAGAGGTTTAGGAAGTTCCGCCACAGCTATTATCGGTGGGTTAGTCGGTGCAAATGAATTAGCCGGAAAGCCTTTGAGTCAGGTGGAAGTGATGCAATTGGCGATCGAACTTGAAGGACATCCCGACAACGTTGTCCCCGCTTTACTGGGAGGATGTCGCCTCGCTGCTAGCAATACACCAAGCGGTTCCTGGGAAATTTGCGATATTCCCTGGCATCCAAATATTGTGCCCGTGGTAGCCATCCCCGATTTTGAACTGTCTACAGCCGAAGCCCGCAAAGTTTTGCCAGCAGATTACAGTAAGGCTGACGCGATTTTTAATGCTGCACACCTCGGTTTGCTAGTGCGGGCTTTGGAAACGGGCAATGAAAACTGGCTGCGCTGTGCCCTCCAAGACAAAATTCACCAACCTTATCGGCAATCTCTGATTAAGGGATATGAAGCGGTGCAACAAGCTGCCCTGAATGCAGGGGCCTATGAAATGGTAATTAGCGGTGCCGGGCCAACGCTTTTAGCTTTAACGGATGTGGCTAACGCCGTTGCTGTTGAGAAAGCGATGGCGGCTGCTTGGATGGAATTTGGGGTAAAGGCTGAGGTAAGGGCGATCGGTCTTGATACTCAAGGCGCGCAAGTCTCCCTTTAGTTATTCCACTCCTGGATACCCAACATCTACATAACCATGTTTTGTAGGGGCAATCTCCCGTGGTTGCCCCTCTCCATGGAAATATTAATATTTCTATTCTCTTCCTCTCTCCTTCAAATCTCTTGAATATCAACTCAAGTCTCTTGTCGATAACTTCTGCCATTCCCTCTACAAAATTTTACCTTAAAAAAAATGCAGTCATTGTAGGGGCGGATTCAGCATCATCTCAGGCTAAAACCAACAATTTCAAAACCCGCCCCCACCAACGGTAAATACTGTTAATTAACTGTGACGCAGCGGAATCTCTATCTGAATTTTAGTGCCTTTACCCGGTTCGGAAAAACACTTAAACTCTCCTTTGTGCTGTTCTACAATTATCTGATAGCTGAGAGCAAGTCCCGATGATATGGGTGGTTCCGCAGGCTTTGCTCCCAAAAAGGGATCAGAAATTTGGGCTGTGATATCTTTGCTATGTGCGATGTCGTTATCAGCAATCTCAATCGAAATTCGCTGAGCATCGACCACCTGAGTGGTAATCAAAATCACAGGCTTAAATTTGATGGATTCCAACTCTTCCAAGTCTTGAGCCGACTCTTCCAAACCATCGATCGCGTGATTGATGATATTCAGAAAAGCTTGATTGAGCAGACCTGCATAGCACTCAATCTGTGGCAAATTGCCGAATTGTTTCATCACCTTGATGTCTCGCCTTCCCTCGCGAGCCGGCAAGCGGTGCTGCAACAACAACAGAGTATTTTCTAAACCGTCGGAAACATCAAATAACTGCCAGCCCGATCGATCGCTGCGGGAAAAATCCTGTAGCGACAAGGTTATTTGGCGGATGCGATCGCTCCCAGTACGCATGGAACTCACAATTTTCAATAAATCGTCGAGTACGAATTCCACATCCATATCTTGCTGCTTTTGCAGAATTTCCGATCCGGGATTGACTAGCTCTTTTTGATACAGTCGCAGCAGTTCAATTAAATCGGTCGCGTAGCTTTGGACGTGAGTTAGATTGCTGTAAATAAAAGTAATAGGGTTGTTAATTTCGTGGGCTATCCCAGACACCAATTCGCCCAAACTAGACATTTTTTCATTTTGCAGCATTCGATCGCGCGACAGATCCAATTCTTGCTGGGTTAACTCGAACCGCGCCCTCAACTCGTGCGATCGCTTAGAGGCGCGCACCCGCGCCAATAATTCCTGCTTAACTATCGGTTTAAACAGAAAATCGTCAAAGGGCGCATCCAATTCTTGAATTTCATCAAATTGCTCCGGTGTTGTCAGCAGAATAAAATAGGCTGCCGCCAATTCTCGTGAAGCGAAGCTATCCCGTAGGGAATCGGCTTTCACCAGCCGGCACACCTCCAAAAAGTTGATTTGAGGGGAAGTCCCGTCGCAAATTATCGCATCGGGGGAAAATTCCCTCGCCAAGTCTAAACCCTCCTTGTCGTCGGGAACGACTCTCACCTGATGTCCCTCTTGGCTGAGTAACTCTTGGACAACTTGAAAAGTCACAGTATCCCCGATGATCGCCAGAATCTTTGCCATACTTCTACCAACTCTACAAATTACTTTTTAGGATACAACCGCCAGAATTGCGCTGACAGATTTAAAATTCCAAAATAGTTCAATTCCATCAAAAAACAACCGATGCCCGCTTCCTCAAAACCAAAAATAGCTCATACCATTTTAGATTTTATATTTTAGAGTAAAAAATGGGGAATGACTTACTGTATAATAATAGTTGGGAGCTTACCTAAAGTTGCATATTTTTTGGGGACTGGTATCACGAGAATGTATAATTTTAGACGGGTAATGCAAAAATGCAAATTTTCTCCTTCGTAATTAATGTTACATCAGAGCTTTCGGCCGAAAGACTGCTGAGGGCGATCGCAGATACTTTCTCAAATTGCGCCAGGAAACAATAAAAAACTTTAAAATCAATTAATAGTATCGTTAAATTCACCTTCTCGGTCAGCGCCTGAGAATGCCAATTACCAACACCACCTCAACTTTGATTCAAGCCGAAACACTAGAACTATTAGAATGGCCGCGCCTGTGTCAGCACTTGGCTACCTTCGCGGCCACCAAACTCGGCGTCGCCGCCGCCCTTGACCTCGCAATCCCGGCAACTCAAGCTCAAACAGCAGAACTCCTAGCCCAAACTCAGGAAACTTATCAGTTAGAGAGCCGCGCTGGCGGTGCTTTGAGTTTTGAAGGAATCCAAGACATCGGCACTTCCCTGCAGCGAGCCGAACTCCAAGGTTTGCTCAGCGGCGAAGAATTGCTGGCAATTGCTACTACTCTCGCCGGAGCAAGGCAATTGCGCCGGATAATTGACTCTCAGGCTGATGTGCCGACGCTCAAAGAACTGGCAGCTCAATTGCGGACTTATCCCGAACTAGAGCAAGAAATCCATCGCTGTATAGACGATCGCGCTCAAGTAGCAGACAGAGCCACTCCTAAATTAGCAGGAATTAGAGTTCAAATGCGACAGTTGCGCGATCGCATTTATCAAATATTGCAGGGAATTTTGCAGCGCCAATCCAACGCCGTACAAGAACAGCTAATTACCCAAAGAAGCGGACGCTTTGTCATTCCCGTCAAAGCTCCCCAAAAAGATGCCATACCGGGCATCGTTCATGACTCCTCGGCCAGCGGCGCGACACTCTACGTAGAACCCCACAGCACAGTCAATCTTAACAACCAAATGCGGCAGTTGCTCAGGCAAGAACAAGCGGAAGAAGAAGCAGTCCGCCGCGCCCTCACGGAGCAAGTCGCAGCAGTAAAACCCGATTTAGACAGATTGGTGGTGGTAGTTACAACTTTAGATTTAGCCGCCGCTAAAGCGCGTTATAGTTATTGGTTGCAAGCAAATCCGCCGAAATTTATCGAATTGGGAGAGCCAGAATTAGCACCAAAAAATCCTGAACAAGAAGATGAGGAAAAAGAGGAAAAAGAAGATGAGGAAAACTCAGAAAACAGTCAATTATTAATTCGTAACCTGCGATCGCAAATTACCTTGCGCCAGTTGCGCCATCCTTTATTAGTTTGGCAGCAACAGCACGAGCAAGGCTTTCCAGTCGTGCCGGTCGATCTAACGATCGGGCCGCACATCCGCGTCGTCGCCATCACCGGCCCCAACACTGGCGGCAAAACTGTCACCCTCAAAACCTTGGGATTGGCAGCTTTAATGGCGAAAGCAGGAATGTTTGTTGCCGCGCGTGAACCCGTAGAATTGCCTTGGTTCGACAATATTTTGGCTGATATTGGTGACGAACAATCTTTGCAGCAAAGTTTGTCTACTTTCTCCGGCCATATCCGCCGCATCAGCCGCATTTTAGAAGTTTTAGGCAATAAATCGCAGGCTGAAGGGGAAGAAAATTCAAACCTAACAATTACTAATTCCCAACAGCAAGACGAAGAAGTCACAGATACACAGAGCACAGTTTCTGCTCTCCCAATTCTCAAACCTAAATTACAAATTCCCCAACCCCAAATCCCAAATACTAATTCCCAATTACCAATTCCCAAATCTTTAGTTTTGTTAGACGAAGTAGGAGCCGGTACAGACCCCTCAGAAGGCAGTGCATTGGCGATCGCCCTGTTGCAATACCTCGCCCAACATTCCCTATTAACAGTTGCAACTACCCACTTTGGCGAACTCAAAGCCCTTAAATATCAAGACTCCCGCTTTGAAAATGCCTCAGTAGAATTTGACGACAATTCCATGCAGCCAACCTATCGCTTGCTGTGGGGAATTCCCGGACGTTCCAACGCCCTCACCATTGCCAAAAGACTCGGTTTGCTAGCAGAAATTGTCGAAGAAGCTCAAACCTATGTCGGGGGAGCGTCTCAAGATGTCAATCAAGTGATTGCTGGACTCGAAGCACAGCGCCGAAAACAGGAAACCAAGGCCAGAGAAGCAACTCAACTGCTACACCAAACCGAAAAACTGCACAGAGAAGTTTCTCAAAAAGCAGCCGCTTTGCAAGAGCGGGAGCGAGAACTAAAAATAGCTCAGGAAGTGGCAGTAAATGAGGCGATAGGCTCGGCAAAATCAGAAATTGCTCAAATCATTCGTCGCTTGCAGTCGGGCAACCAGACGGCTCAAAATGCCCAACAAGCGACAGAAACCTTAAATCAAATTTCCCAAAAACACCTGCCTTCTCGGCAACAACCGGCTAAACCCAAACCGAGTTTTATGCCGAAAGTGGGCGATCGCATCCGCATTCCCAGTTTGGGCCAAACCGCCGAAGTCCTTAGCGGCCCCGACGCTAACGAAGAGTTGAGCGTTCGGTTTGGGATTATGAAAATGACTGTCAAACTAGGAGAAATTGAATCCCTCGACGGTCAAAAACCGGAAACGAAAGCTCAATTAGCCAAGGTAGCAGCCCAAGCACAAGCACTCGCTACGGCTAAAGCTAAGCAAGCAGCGTCGGAACCTGCAAAACCCAATCCCGAAATTGCCATTCGCACTGCTAATAATTCGATCGACCTACGGGGTGCGAGAGTCTCAGACGCGGAAATCGAAATAGACAGAGCTCTTTCCAAAGCCGTGGAATACGGAGTGCTGTGGATAATTCACGGCAAAGGTACGGGACAGTTGCGGCGCGGGGTTCACGAGTTTCTCGCTTCTCACCCGCAGGTTTCCCGCTTTGAGCTCGCCAGTCAAAAAGAAGGAGGTGCAGGTGTGACGGTGGTTTATTTACATTGATTTGTGGCATCCCGTGGCGTAGGATGGTTAGGGGTAAAAATATATGGGTTTTGCGGATTGCGATCGATCGAACTTGAAACCGCAACTTTTCACCCGCAAATCCGTCCAGCAGTTAGGATTGCCGGAATCAAAGCAACGAGCTATGGAGACAAATTAACAGATATGCTGTTGCCCACAGGCCGCAAAGCTTTAATCACTGCATACTGTTTGATATCCTGCCTCAACCAGTCTTAATTTCCCGTGCTGAAGCCATGCGCTCGACCGTAAAGCCCTCCGCTCCCACAAACGAAACGGGCCAATCTCCCAACTGGGAAGAATTGACCCAAAAAGCACCAGAACCTACCCAGTTGGACAACATTAAAGCCCAACTGGATTTAGTCCTGTTAGCCCTAGAAGCACTGGCAGAAATTGGCTCAGAGGCGATGCTCAAGGTAGCAGCCGAACTGAATTTAGAGCCAATGGTAGCCGATCGGGTAGCTTTGTGGCGGCTGCGCCAATCTAACCCGCTGCGGAAAGGCCACGGAGGGCGCAAAAAACTAGATGTGGAGGAAGCTCGATCGCTCGTTTTGATAAGCTGTCATTTGGCAAAACAGCACCAAGCTTTAATCCGCCGCGCTGTTGCTTTGCTCGAACAAATGGCAGAGCAAAACCGCGAACCTCACACAATCGCTTTGCTGGGAGATTATATTGACAGGTTCAGCAACACTTATGGCTCGCGCATGGAAGATGCAGAAAATTTATCGGCCCGAGAGTTGACTGATTTGGCCCTCAAACTCCTGATCGATTTGCTATTTTACAGCAGTCCCGGCGGCCACCGCCGCCTCTGGCTGGCTCTTCTAGACCGCGCTAAAAATTAAACAACAGCCAACAGTCAACAGTCAACAGCCAACAGTCAACAGTCAACCGTCAACAGACTTTCTGCTATGGTTCTCAAACGGTACACGCCCCCCACTTGCACGCTGGAAATTACAGCCAAAAGTTCGCCTCTATCTCGCTGGGCGGGCCAACCGGTGTTTAAATCTTTAAGTTTCGAGCTGCGACTCGATGACCCCAGGCTGCCAGATACCGAACACGTTACTCTCAGGGGCGATCGAATTCAACTCGAAACCCTCCACGAAGCTGTTAGCAATTACGTCCAAAACTTGCTCGGCGAATCCCGCGATTGGGAAAGCAACCTCAACTCTCAAATCGGCAGTATCGCTGCTGGCCCAGACTCGCCAGAAGTCGCGCGTAATGCCGTTATATTCGATCGAGCCGTCAACACTTCCGAACTAGCAACATCCGCCCCGAACACAGCCTACCTTCCGGTTCCCCCCCGCTTAGAGCCCCGCGGCTTGCTTGCCCACAACTTGTTTTTAGGCTCTTTGAGCGCTGTAGAATCCGGGCCAGTAGTTCCCTTGAGCACCCTGCAACTGTTTGACTTGGCCACAGCACTAGATGACTGCGCCGCCGAAGTGATGGCGCTTCCCAACCTCAACCGTGAGTCCCGACAACCGCTGTCCTCACCCTGGCTCAAGGTGGCAGCATTGCTGGTCGCCAGCGCCGGCCTGACGACAGGAACTATCAAAATGCTTGATCGAACCGCCACCTCCCCGCAAACCGCCACAGCCCCCGATCTAGGACAGCCCCAGCTAGCTCCAGGCGTCTCCCCCAGTCCAGTTCCCGCCCTACCGACACCCCCAGCACCAACACCCGCAGCCATACCCGGTTTACCGCCCCTGCCGCCCCCGCCCATCAACACTGCGGCCTCCCCCAGCCCCAGCTTACCTCCCATCGCCCTCGCCCCAACTCCAGCCACCAACAGACCCAGCCCTATCCAGCAGCCACCCCTGCTATTTCCCCCCAACGGCAGCGCAGCCAGCGCCCCACAGAGCGCCCCACAGAGTGCCCCAGCATTCCCTCAAGGGTCAACAATCACTATTCCCGCCCCCGAAGAAGCGCCCATTTCCGCCCCCCAAGCACCCGCACCAGTACCCTACGTGCTGCCCCCCCTACCGCCGAGACTAGCTCCCGCCGTACCGCCCCCCCTGCCGCCCTCCCTGTCTGCTTCCCGATTTCCCGTTCCCCCGCCGCAGCCCTTCCCCAGCCCCATCGAGCCGATTGTCCCCCCCGCCAGTACCGAACTCCCAGCTCTTGAGGACGCTCAACCGCCAGCGGAGTCTGAGGATAACAACCAGGTGGCGGCCAGCAAAAAAAACCGCACTTTATTTGATACAATTCCTCAAGTTTCAGAAGCTAGAACTTACTTTGAGGAACGCTGGAAGCCTCCTGAAGGAATGGAACAAACTTTGGAATACAGCGTGCTGATCGATGAAACTGGATCAGTTCAAAGTATTATGCCGATGGGAAAAGCAGCAGCAGATTATATCGAGCAAACTAATATGCCATTAGCCGGCGAGCCGTTTGTTTCTGCCGTTTCTAATGGGAAAAACCCAAAAATTCGAGTTGTTTTGAGACCGAACGGTCGAGTGCAAACCTTTTTGGAAGAGAGTGATTAAACGCTCTCAAACACATTGTCGAGATGGGAAATCCCGGTTAATTGCTAATCTCAAACAAGTTCAAATCAAATCAAATTTAATTTGTTTTCACTGTCAAAACTTGCGGCGGCGACGCATCGGGCGGATAAATAAAATCCACTTCTACAAGTCGCTTTTCTCCCGATTTCATCTCTAGTTTTACCAACGGTTCCCCCTGCTGTCCCCGTCGCTGGACTAAATGCACGTAGCGAGTTTGAGACACTTTATTGTCGTCAGTATAGCGCACTCTGACAGTCCCCCTAAAAAAAGTTTGAGGTGCCGGAGGTACTAAAAAACTAAGTCCTCCTGAAGTTAATTGGTCTGTCTTAATTGGAGTTTGAATTGCGACAGTTACAGTTTGATTTTTGCTGGTAGAATTGTACAGTGGCAAGCTGAGATTGTATTGAATTCCGTAATTGCCGTGGGCGCGGTATGCTGTATCTGGGTAGCGGACTAGCATCTTTGCACTTTGCACTTGATTTGTGCCCAGCATTCCGCGCGGGAGACTGCTTAATGGGTAGGAAAATGCTGTTCCGGGTTGGGGAATTGCTAGGCTTGATGTGGCGGGGTTGTCTGAGATAAGTGCTCGCCATTCTGAACCTAATGCTACACCGGCAACTCGGCCGTAAATTATTTGACCTTCGGTGATTTCGGGCGGTGTGGGAGTTCGATCGCGCGGCCCGGCTATATTACTATTGTCTAATAAGTTTTGCCATTCTGCTAAATTGGGCGATCGCTCGTTTCCCTGTGCATCAACTCTGGCAAACATCGCCAGACTGGCAACATAGACTATACCATCGCTCCGTAACCGCATCAAGGTCGATCGACCGTTTAGCGGCGGTACCAATCCCCGCACCGGTATCGCATGATTCATCAACAGTTGGCTTTTTCCCGGTGGAATAATTAACTGCGGTTCAAAGTCAGACTGTCTCCTTCCTCTGAGAATATCATTCACAGCGCGACTTCCCGGCCCTGCGTAAATATTACTATTTGAATTATCGACTTGCGGCGGCAATTCAATAAAAGGTGCATCGGGTTGACTGAGATAACTCGCAGCTTGCAATATATCTAATGTTACAGGTTTATTGCCAGGATTATAAACAATTACTCCTTGATACAATGTTCGCAAATCTTCCGGGGAAGATGCGCGGGCTATGTGGTGGGCAAATATGTCGAAACGTCCTTGAAACGGAAAGTTTAAATGTGCCGCCGAAAATCTTTTACCATCTGGGGGAAATGTCGAAAGCAAAATTCCTTCTTGCAGCACTAATTCGGGACTGTTGCTGTTAAATACTGGTATGTTGTCTAACTGTCCGGGGAGTGGTCGCACTTCTTGGATTTGGAGGATTTCTTGAGGTGCGGGAGGGGTTTGGGCCAAGGGGATGATTGATAGAATTGGCAGCATTTTTTAGAGGAGTTTTTTAACCGCAGAGGGCGCAGAGGGCGCAGAGGAAGAGAGGGAAGATAAGAACCCGTAAATCTTGGCGTCTGGGCGGGTTTTGTACGGAGATTTTGCTCGCTTATAGCAGATATTGTGATTTTTACCTCGCCCACTGTTCTAATATGTAATTGTAAAATTTGGCGGTGTCTACTTTATCCATTGCTTGAATTTTTCGCCCTCCTATTTTAACTTTTGTGCGTCCTTGGCTGATGCCTTCGGTAATAATTTCGGTTTCCCATTCTCGCAGTTGGTAAAAGTCTGGATGCGCTAAATAAGCGGTTGCCAAAATGTCCCAAAAATAGTAATCTTGAGATATTGCTAGGGCATAACACTGTCCTGCTAAGTCGGAAATTGGATATTTGCGCTGTCTTGCTAAGAGATTGGAAAATTCTACAGTCAGCGGTACATTATTCGTGATGTCTAAAGGACACATGACAACGGGAATTTGGGTTTGCCAAATTCTCTCGATTGCTATCGGGTCCCAGTAAGCATTCCATTCCGCCGACATATCTTGTCCGGGTTCCATATCTTTGCTAACATTGCCGATAACATTGAGGGCGCCTCCCATCCACACAATTTCTTGAATTTTGCTTTCAATTTCTGGCGCGATATCTAAAGCTTGCGCTACTGTTGTTAACGGCCCAGTTACTATTAATGTGACTGGTACGGCTGCGTCTTGCAAAACTCGCACCATAAAGTTTTGTCCGGGTTCTGATATTAACGGCGTGTCAATGGTTCCTTTTTCATTTAGAATGGGAAGTCGATCGACTGCAAAGGAATCTCGCCTAAATAACACCGGAAATGGATTTAGTCCCCGCACCGTACTCGCCGCTACCGGAACTTCTGAACGCCCCATTAAATCGAGAATTTTGCGCGTTGCACTCACCGCCGGTTGAATGTAGCAGTCCGCAGGAGTTACAATTACTCCCAGAGTTTCGACTTCCTCCATTGTCATCAGCAACACGACGGAGAGATAGTCGTCAACTGCACCGTCGTGATCCATTAGTACGAGTTTTTTGGACATTTTGCTTCCCCGGTGACTGAATTAGTGTAAAGTACAAATATTAATTTTTTTGTGCCAGAAACACAACTGCCTCAACTATATGAATACAGTATCACCTTACGGCTCTTGGAAATCACCTATTTCTTCCGATTTAATTGTTTCTGGAACTGTCGGGCTCGGACAAATTGCTATTGACGGCGATGATATTTACTGGGTTGAGGGAAGGCCTTCGGAAGCGGGAAGAAGCGTCCTCGTGCGGCGCACTCCTGACGGTACAATCAACGACGTGACACCGCATCCTTTTAATGTTCGCACTCGCGTTCACGAATACGGCGGCGCTGCTTTTGCAGTTGCTGGCGGTGTTGTCTATTTTTCTCATTTTGCCGACCAACGTATTTATTCTCAAACATTAGATTCTCAACCCGAACCTCTGACTCCTGCTGCTAATTGTCGCTATGCAGATGTGATAGTTGACAATCAGAGAAATCGCCTGATTTGCGTGCGCGAAGACTATGCAGGCGAGGGCGAACCTGTCAATACTATTGTTAGCATTAATTTAGATAACGGCGAAGATATTCAAATCTTAAGTCAGGGCAATGATTTTTATGCTTCCCCTCGTTTGAGTCCTGATGCTTCTCTACTTTCCTGGATTTGTTGGAACCATCCAAATATGCCGTGGGATGGCACAGAATTGTGGGTAGCAGAAATTAATTCTGACGGTTCTTTAGGTGAAAAATATTTAGTTGCTGGCGGGGTTGATGAGTCGATTTTTCAACCGGAATGGTCGCCCGATGGAGTTTTGTATTTTGTTTCTGACAAGTCGAACTGGTGGAATTTCTATAGAACCGTCAATCCCCGCTTGCCGAGGGAACAGCAAGAGGTTGAACCTCTGTGCGAAATGGCGGCTGAATTCGGGCTTCCCCAGTGGGTTTTTGGAATGTCTACTTATGCTGTTGTCTCAGCAAGCAAAATTATTTGCACCTACACTCAGCAAGGCCTGTGGTATTTAGCGAGTCTTGATTTAACGACAAAGCATTTGACAACAATAGACACGCCTTACACTGATATTTCGTCGGTCAAAGCGCGGGGAGAAACAGTTGTTTTTCTGGCAGGTTCGCCGACTGAATCTACTGCTATTGTACAACTAAATTTAGCAACAAATCAACGCTCAATCTTGCGTCAATCGAGCAATTTAAGCATCAATCCGGGTTATCTTTCTGTACCGGAACCTATCGAATTTCCCACGGAAAACAATTTGACTGCTTTCGGTTTCTTCTATCCCCCGAAAAATCAAGATTTCGCAGCACCTGCGGGTGAAAAACCGCCGCTTGTCGTGAAAAGTCACGGTGGCCCAACTGCTGCTACTTCTAGCAGCATGAATTTGAAAATTCAATATTGGACGAGTCGCGGTTTTGCCGTGCTCGATGTTAATTACGGCGGGAGCACTGGTTACGGCCGAGAATACAGAAAAAGACTGCAAGATAGTTGGGGAATTGTCGATGTTGATGACTGCGCTAACGGTGCTAAATATTTAGCTCAAAAAGGTTTAGTTGATGGCGAAAGAATGGCGATCGCCGGAGGCAGTGCAGGGGGGTACACCACTCTGTGCGCTCTTACTTTCCGCGATGTATTTAAGGCCGGTGCGAGCTATTATGGAGTTAGCGATTTGGAAGCTTTGGCAACGGATACTCACAAGTTTGAAGCGCGCTATCTGGATGGATTAATCGGGCCTTATCCTGAAAGAAAAGATTTGTATGTAGCTCGTTCGCCGATTCATTCCGCCGAACGTTTATCTTGTCCCGTTATCTTCTTTCAAGGATTAGAAGATAAAGTGGTTCCGCCTAATCAAGCGGAAATGATGGTAGAGATATTGAAAGCTAAAGGTTTGCCGGTTGCTTATGTTGCTTATGAAGGGGAACAGCACGGTTTTCGCCGCGCTGAAAATATCAAAAGAACTCTTGACGGCGAATTCTATTTCTATTCGCGGGTGTTTAAGTTTGAGTTAGCTGAACCTGTGGAGGAAGTGGTGATTTTCAATCTTTAGAAAACATTAGTTTGCAGTTGCTCGGTTTTCCCTAAAACGCACCTGCAAGCTATATCATAATTCACAAAATTTTACTGTGATTTTGTTCACAAATTTTGCTGTTTACTATCACATCTTGAAAGGCAATACAGCTTAAAATTTTATAGTGCGATCGCCTTTTTTAATGCAGAAACGCCCGATCGCGCGATCGTCGAGTAGAGAGTCAATTACTATGCAAACTCCTGTCCACCTGATTCCATCTGCTTTGGGCGAGCTGTTTGCCGAAGTGAATCAAAATGGCTACATTACTCTAGCCGATAGGTACGGTTTGATGGCTGCTATTTTTGACGAAACTTTGACTGAGGAAGACAAACGCTCCATCGATCGCCTGCTGCGCTCTGTGTGCCGGGGAAAGATTAAATTAGTTAACGAATTGTCTATGATCAGGTAAGTGCCGATAATTTTATTTTACGACCATTTTAAAAATATCAACAATCAAAAAAAGTCCTAATTGTCTCATCATTAGGACTTCGAGCGAGGAAACTATTTTTAATTTTTGATCGATACAGAACTTACGCAAAAAAAAGTTGGGCGCGCGAATTATAGTCGTAGGGTGCGCTGCACCTTACATAATTAGATTCTGGCCCAACGAGTGAACAAGTTTAACGGGCAGGTATAGTTGTCGCCAACTGTAACTTGCTCAAACTTTCTTCAGGCTGAACATCCATGTGATAGCTGAGTGCCGAAGGAATCCCAAGTACGCAGCACGGAAAATTATTGCCTAGTTCCCTAACCAGCCGATGGTTGCCAGAACAACAGCCCAAAAACAGTAAATTTGCTGATTCTAATTCAACCACATTTCTCAGTTCTGTAGCAACCCGCCCGATGCGTAAATGAGCTTTGAATAAACCGCGCCATTCCTCAGCCAAACAGCGCGCTTGCCACAGCAACTTATCTGCTACCTCGTACTCATTATTTTGACCATAAATTGCTGGGAAATAATCCGGCTCTATCCAATTTTTTGGCTGGGATACCGATGGAATTTCGGTTGGTAAAGCGGGCGCAGGTACTGTACAATTAAGGGCGAATGTTTCCTCTAAATCCGACACTTTCTGCTGTGCAGCCAAGGCATTTCCCACAGCAACTTTGCAAGTATCTTCGCGATAACTTTTTTGCGATTCGTCGATTACGTAGACAACTTGAACAGTGACTTCTTTAGTTGTTACTAAACGAGTTTGATGCGCCATCCAAAGGGTAATGTCCAGAGCTGTTTGACTTTTGGGAGAACTGTTGTAACCGACAATAAAATTGATACTTTTTGCCTGTTTTGTAACTTTTGATTTCTTAGAACCTTGCACTTGTGGCTCCGGCAGCAACACCATTTCTTCTGCTAAATTTTGGCATCCCAATGCACTTTCAAAACGCGCTAACATTGTTTTGAGATTCACAGGCTTGACCTCTCTTAAGTGAATTGTTTGGTCTGTCCGTCGGGCGTTATTCGTCTTGGGTAAAGTAGCGATCGAGAAAATTCAAAGCATAGTTGCGGAGTTCGTAATACTCCTGGGATTCCCGCAACTCTTGGCGATCGCGCGGGCGCGCAAACGGCACTGACAAAATTTCACCTATCGTCGCAGCCGGGCCGTTTGTCATCAGCACAATGCGATCGGACATATAGATAGCTTCATCCACATCGTGAGTAATCATCATTGCAGCTTGTCTATGATTTTCCCAGATATCCAGCACCTGTTTCTGCAACTTGCCGCGAGTCAGAGCATCCAGCGCTCCAAACGGTTCGTCCATTAATAACATTTTCGGTCGAATCGCCAAAGCTCGTGCAATCCCAACCCGCTGTTTCATGCCTCCTGAAATTTCGTCTGGATATTTATCGGCTGCTGCCGTTAAGTTTACCATTGCTAGGTGTTCGTTGACAAGGCTAATCTTCTCAGGACGGCTAAGACTTTGCAAAACTTCATCAACTGCCAGCCGAATATTTTCCCGCACCGTCAGCCAAGGCAGCAATCCGTAGTGCTGAAATACCATCATGCGATCGGCTCCCGGTTTGCGAATTTCTTTTCCTTCCAGTGTCACCATTCCCCCGCTCTGTTTTTCCAAACCTGCCACTATTTTTAGCAGCGTAGATTTACCACATCCAGAGTGACCGATAACCGAAATAAATTCGTTTTCTCCAATACTTAAATTGATATTTTCCAAGACGCTAAATTCTGTACCGTCAGCATTTTTATACGACTTGAACAAATTGTCTATTTCCAGAAATTCAGAGGAGTTGGGGTTTTGGCTATTGGTGTTGATTGAAGCAGCAGTATATTAGACCTCTTGCAAAAAAGATATATGTTATAATTAGAGGTTTTAAATTTAATCCCCTAAAGCTAACTCATAATTG